>JBEBHW010000343.1:0-4719 GCA_040081145.1 Burkholderiaceae bacterium | reverse complement strand
TTCGATCGCCATCGACGACATGCTTGTGCCCAAGGAAAAGCCGGGTCTGATTGAGCGCGCCGAAAAGGAAGTCAAGGAGATCGAGCAGCAGTACGTCTCGGGTCTCGTGACGTCGGGCGAGCGCTATAACAAGGTCGTCGACATCTGGGGCAAGACGGGTGACGAAGTCGGCAAGGTCATGATGGCCCAGCTGTCCAAGCAAAAAGTGACGGACCGCCACGGCAAGCAAGTCGACCAGGAATCGTTCAACTCGATCTACATGATGGCCGACTCGGGCGCGCGCGGCTCCGCCGCCCAGATTCGTCAGCTCGCCGGCATGCGCGGTCTGATGGCCAAGCCTGACGGCTCGATCATCGAGACGCCGATCACGGCGAACTTCCGCGAAGGCCTGAACGTGTTGCAGTACTTCATCTCCACGCACGGCGCGCGCAAGGGCCTGGCGGACACGGCGTTGAAGACGGCAAACTCGGGCTACCTGACACGGCGTCTGGTCGACGTGACGCAGGACCTGGTCGTCACGCAAGACGACTGCGGCACCTTCAACGGCATGAACATGCGTGCCCTGGTCGAAGGCGGCGAAGTGATCGAGAGCTTGCGCGACCGGATTCTGGGTCGCGTTACCGCAATCGAAGTGGCACATCCCGAGTCGCAGGAGACTCTCGTCGCTGCGGGCCAGTTGCTCGACGAAGACATGTTCGACATGCTCGAAGCGGCCGGTGTGGATGAAATCAAGGTCCGCACGGCGCTCACTTGCGGCACGCGCTTTGGTATTTGCGCCAGGTGCTACGGGCGCGACCTCGGCCGCGGCGGCCTGGTCAATATGGGCGAGGCCATCGGCGTGATCGCGGCGCAGTCGATCGGCGAGCCGGGAACGCAGCTCACGATGCGCACCTTCCACATCGGCGGTGCGGCTTCGCGCGCAGCGGTAGCGAGCAACGTCGACGCCAAGTCCGACGGCGTGGTCGGCTTCAACCCGACAATGCGCTACGTGACGAACAGCAAAAAGGAGCTGGTCGTGATTTCGCGTTCCGGCGAAATCATCGTCTCGGATTTGCACGGTCGCGAACGCGAGCGCCACAAAGTGCCCTACGGCGCGCTGCTCAACATCAAGTCGGATCAGAGCATCAAGGCAGGTACTGTGCTTGCCAACTGGGACCCGCTGACCCGCCCCATCATCACGGAGTTCGCCGGAAAGGCGAAATTCGAGAATGTGGAAGAAGGCGTGACGGTGGCCAAACAGCTCGACGAAGTGACGGGCTTGTCGACACTCGTCGTCATCGACTCCAAGCGCCGCGGTGTGGCCAAGGTCGTGCGCCCGCAAGTGAAGCTGCTCGACGCGGCCGGCAATGAAGTGAAGATTCCCGGCACGGATCACTCGGTGACGATCGGCTTCCCGGTCGGCTCGCTGATCCAGATTCGCGACGGCCAAGACCTGGCGCCAGGCGAAGTGCTGGCGCGCATTCCGGTCGAAGGCCAGAAGACGCGTGACATCACGGGCGGCTTGCCGCGCGTGGCCGAACTCTTCGAAGCGCGCACGCCCAAAGACAAGGGCACGCTCGCCGAGATGACGGGCACCGTCTCGTTCGGCAAAGAGACCAAGGGCAAGGTGCGCCTGCAGATCACCGACCCGGAAGGCAAGGTCTACGAAGAACTCGTGCCCAAGGAAAAGAACATCGTCGTGCACGAAGGTCAGGTCGTGAACAAGGGCGAGTCCATCGTCGACGGGCCGGCGGATCCGCAAGACATCTTGCGCTTGCTCGGCATCGAAGAGCTGGCGCGCTACATCGTCGACGAAGTGCAGGACGTGTATCGCCTGCAAGGCGTGAAGATCAACGACAAGCACATCGAAGTCATCGTGCGCCAGATGCTGCGCCGCGTGCAGATCAGCAACGCCGGCGATACGAACTACATCGCGGGCGAACAGGTGGAGCGCTCGGAACTGCTCGACACGAACGACCGAATGGTCGCCGAAGGCAAGTTGCCGGCGACGCACGCCGACATCCTGCTCGGCATCACCAAGGCGTCGCTGTCCACCGACAGCTTCATCTCGGCGGCGTCGTTCCAGGAGACGACGCGCGTGCTCACCGAGGCTGCCATCATGGGCAAGCGCGACGAGCTGCGTGGCTTGAAGGAGAACGTCATCGTCGGACGCTTGATCCCTGCGGGAACGGGAATGGCATTCCACGATGCACGCAAGGCGAAGGAGGCAATGGACGACGCCGAGCGCCGCACGATCGCGTTGCAAGAGGCTGAAGAGTTGGCTGCGGTGCAACTTGCCGCTGTCGATGCGCAGGGGGAAAGCGCGGAGACTTGAGGCCGTTCGCGCAGTCACCGCGAAGTGTGCGGTGGTGTCGAACGTGATCGAAGACTTGATCAAGGGCGGCCGTTTGGCCGCCCTTGTTTCATTGGGCGTTGAACTGTGCCGGGGTGACGATGCGAACGCCCAGGGCGCGGGCGGGAACGGCCAGGCGCAGCAGTTCGCGGTCGCGGCTGAGCAAACAACAGGGTCGCAGGTCAAGTGCCAAGTCGAGGAACATCTGGTCATCCGGGTCGGCGCAAAGCAGGGCCGGGAGATGCGTCTCACGGGGAGCGACGTCGACACACTGGGTCCAGAGCGCCCACAGCGCGGCAATCGATTCCCACTGCCCAGCCCAGCGCGCAAACGCCGGACGGGCCAACACGTCATCGAACTCAGTCCGCATCGCCGCTGTGGAATACCAGCAAAGCACGGCTCGGTCCAGCAGGTCGACGAGCGCGGCGCACGCGGGATCGCGAAACACCAGCAAATCGAGCGCCACATTCGTGTCGATCACGATCCTGGGCGCACCGTTGCGACCCGAAATGCCCTGCGCCGTGAAAATGCTTTGACTCGCTCCGGAACTTTGTTGCATAATCTGCGGCTTCGCTGAGTGGCGATGGTAACCGTGGGCAGTGCACGCGGGCACCGAGCGCTCGGCTCCGCAAAAGTTTTCGCCCCAGTGGCTGATCGCGCGTCAACGCGGCCGGCTCGACGGGCCCAAGACTGACCGCTGCTCTGCCGCCATGGTGCATGGCCAGAACCGCGGGACAAGTTGGGGACAGTCAAAAATGATTCAAATGCAGTCGCGGCTCGACGTCGCGGACAACACCGGGGCCAAGTCCGTCATGTGCATCAAGGTGCTGGGCGGCTCCAAGCGCCGCTACGCCGGCATCGGCGACGTGATCAAGGTCAGCATCAAGGAAGCGGCGCCACGCGGCCGCGTCAAGAAGGGCGAGATCTACAGCGCTGTCGTCGTGCGTACCGCCAAGGGCGTGCGCCGCAGCGACGGTTCGCTCGTGAAGTTCGACGGCAACGCCGCCGTGCTTCTCAACGCCAAACTCGAGCCCATCGGTACGCGCATCTTCGGGCCGGTGACGCGGGAGCTGCGCACCGAGCGCTTCATGAAGATCGTGTCGCTCGCGCCTGAAGTGCTGTAAGCGCAATTCGGCGCGGCAGGAGGAACTCCAATGAACAAACTTCGCAAAGGCGACCAGGTCATCGTTCTGACCGGGCGCGACAAAGGTAAACGCGGCGTCATCTCCAAGCGCGTCGATGAGGAGCGCGTGCTCGTCGACGGCGTGAACGTCGTGAAGAAGCACACCAAGCCCAACCCGATGAAGGGCACGACGGGCGGCGTCGTCGACAAGACGATGTCGATCCACCAGTCCAACGTCGCGATCTTCAACCCGGCTACCGGCAAGGCGGATCGGGTGGGAATCAAGCTGCTGAGCGACGCTGAAAAGCAGTCGCGCAAGACCAAGGACAACGGCGTTCGCATCTACCGGTCGAGCGGCCAAGAGATCAAGGTTTAAGAGGCAATCATGGCTCGTTTGCAACAGTTTTACCGCGAAAATGTCGTGCCCGACTTGGTCAAGAAGTTCGGCTTCACGTCGGCAATGCAGGCGCCTCGTCTGAGCAAGATCACGCTCAACATGGGCGTGAGCGAAGCCGTCTCGGACAAGAAGGTCATGGACAGCGCGGTCGCCGACCTGACGAAGATTTCCGGTCGCAAGCCCGTCGTGACCAAGTCGAAGAAGGCGATCGCCGGATTCAAGATTCGCGACGGTGTGCCCATCGGCTGCATGGTCACACTGCGCGGCGCTCAGATGTACGAATTCCTGGACCGTTTCGTGACAATCGCGCTGCCGCGCGTGCGCGACTTTCGCGGCATCTCGGCGCGCGCCTTCGACGGCCGGGGCAACTACAACATCGGCGTCAAGGAACAGATCATCTTCCCGGAGATTGAGTACGACAAGATCGACGCTGTGCGTGGCCTGAACATCAGCATCACGACGACGGCCAAGACCGACGAGGAGTGCAAGGCGCTGCTCACGGCATTCAAGTTCCCGTTCAAGACCGAAAAGACCGCTTGAAAGATCACGATGGCAAAAGTTTCCCTCATTCAACGTGAGCTCAAGCGCACCCTGCTGGTCGCCAAGTACGCGAAGAAATACAACGAACTTAAGACGCTCGCCAATGACGCGAAAAAGTCTGACGAAGAGCGTTACGCCGCGCGTCTGGAGCTTCAAAAATTGCCGCGCAACGCGTACCCGACGCGCCAGCGCAATCGCTGCGAACTGACAGGCCGCCCGCGCGGCACGTTCCGCAAGTTCGGTCTGGGCCGCAGCAAGATCCGCGACCTCGCGTTCAGGGGCGACATTCCCGGCATCGTCAAGGCCAGTTGGTAGGCGTGGCGCTGC
>JBEBHW010000342.1:0-4735 GCA_040081145.1 Burkholderiaceae bacterium | reverse complement strand
CGCCATGGGCGGCGCTGCCGTGTGGCGCCAGGTGATCGGCGCACGAATCGTCGCCACGCACTACAGCACGCAGACCCGCTTGCCGTACCGCAACGTGATCTGGAACGACTTCCGGCGCTTTCGCCTGCACATCGAAGCGGGAAATCGCGACCTGACCCGGGTGTTCGACTACGACGGCGACGCCGGCTGGCGCGACGACGGCGTCAGCGTCACGCCCCTGCCGGCGAGTGCCGTGGCATCGGAGCGCGACTGGTGGTCGGCCAACCTGTACCGCACCCTGCAGCGTTTGGCGTTGCCCGACCCGACCCTCAGCGTGCGCCACCTCGAGCCGGACCGGCTTGCCGTGGTCGAGGAAGGCAAGGGCCTGCTCGCCTGGTTTCGCCTGAACTCGAGCGGCGAACCCCTGCAGTTCGGCACCGACGCGAACGCCCCAGGCACAACTTTCGGCCCGCTGGCCAGCCACGCCAGCGGCGCGCGCTTCCCGCGATGGGGCACGGACAGCACCGGGGCCTGGCGCTATGAAGTCCTCGACGCAGAGTTCAGCACGCGCACCTTGGTCATGCCGGCACTGCCGCAGGCTGCGGGGGCCCGCTGAATGGCGCAGCGCCCCCGCGAGTGTCCCGCTGTGATCTCAGCCCCCTGCCCGCTTGACCACCCAGCCCTGCGCCTTGAGCAAGACCGTCACGGATTCGACGTGATCGCCCTGCACTTCGAGCAAGCCGTCCTTCAGCGTGCCACCCGCCCCGCACGCGGCGCGCAGCCGCTTGCCCAGATCGGCCAGGCCCGTCGCGTCGAGCGGCACGCCGCGGACCACGGTCACGGCCTTGCCGCCGCGGCCTTTCGTCTCGCGGCTGACACGCACGACGCCATCGCCCTTGCCGATGTTGCCGGGCTTGGCCTTGCAGACGCACGCGTCCAGGGGCTGGCGGCACGTGGGGCACATGCGGCCGCCTTCGGTGGAATACACCAGGCCGCCGGGCCCGGGTTTTCGCATGGCCATAACGACCTCCTTTCCCTACGCGCTCGTGCAGTTTCCTCGCTCCGCTCCTCAGCGCGTTCGTCGCATCGCGTCAAGCAGCGCGGTCGCAAACGCCGCTGGATTCTCGATGTGCGGGATGTGGCCCACGTCGCTCAAGGTCGTGAGCAGCGCGCCGGGCATCCAGCGCTGCAATGCACGACCCTGGGCGAGCGGGGTAATGGTATCGGCCTCGCCCCAGATCAAGTCGATCGGCAAGCCGCCCGCCGCCCAGCGTTTCAGCCTTTCGGGTTCGTGGCTGAGCGCGGTTTCGCAAGAGGCCCGGGCGAAGCTCGCAGCCCAGTCGCCCAGAACTGCGCTGAATCCGGCGCGCTGGAACGGCAGCTGGTAGGCTGGCACGAGCTGCTCGGTCACGACCTCTTTGCGATGCACGAACTGGCGCAGCATCAGCGCCGTCAACCCCGGCCAAGTGGCAGTGGCGCTGACGAGCGCGGTTCGCATCGGCCGCTGCTGCAACAGCCCGCCCTCCCCAGCGTTGTCGCATGACGGCGGCTCGCCGTTCGGCCCCAGACCCAGCGCGGGATCGACAAGCACGAGGTGGCGCAGTGGCGCCCCGCCGAGCACTGCGGCTTCCAGCGCCGGCCCGGCGCCGAAAGAGTGCCCGACCAAGGTCACCGGTACGCCGAGTTGCTCGATGAGTCTGAGCAGGCGCCTGGCCTGTGCAGCACGGGTGTAATCGACAGCGGTATCGGCACGCTGGGTCTTGCTCAAACCGAAGGGCGGCAAGTCCACCGCGACGACACGCCAGCCGCCCTCGGCCAGCGCGGCAGGCAAGGCGAACCAGGTGCCACTCCAGGCGCCGGTGCCGTGCGTGAGCAGCACGGTCGGGGCGTCGGCCCGGCCCCATTCCTGGATGTACAGGTCGGCGTCGCCAACCGCAATCCACCGGCCTTTGCCGGCAGCGAGCTGCTCCGCGGATCGGGTCTCGCGTTCGTTTCGTGCGTGTTGCGTGAAAGCCATCCAGGCGGCGACCCCGAGCGCCACGGCGCCGGCGGTGATCAACAGCGCCGCGACAATCCGCAAGGCGATTCGCTTGACCATTCCAAGGGTGGCGCGTGCCATCCCTCAGAAGTCGTAGACGTGTTCGATGCTCAACTGCCCTTTGGACTGCTGCGCGCGCCTCAGTTCAGCACCCAGGCTCTTGATGGGCGTCGCGAAGACGACGCGCCTGCGCCCCGGCTGGGTGAGGATGGGCTGCTCGAACAGCACGCGACCCGCCGGCGAGGGCGCAGTGCCAGAGGCCAGCGCGCTCACCAGCACGTCGCCGTTGTTGCCGGCAATTTCCAGAAAGTCGATGCCCTGCGCCGCGAGCCAGGCGCTGTAGTTGGTGAAGGCTTCGTAGCGTGGCAGCGTGGCGAGCACCGGCGCTCCGCCGGTCCCGCCCTGCAGGATGCGGAACTCGGCGTGCTTGCCCGGTTCGGCCTCAGGGGCGCGCGAGAGCACGACCACAGTCACCGGCTTCGGCGCGTCGTAGATCGATTGCGCGCCGAGCTTGATGAGGCGCGCGTAGCCCTCTTTCACGAGCAATTCGGTGCTGAGGGCGAAGCGCCGCTCCCAGCGGCGCACCAGGTTCGGGCCTTCCAACGGAGCGGTTTGCCACAGCTCGGTGAAGCGGCTCCAGAAGTCGAACAGGTACCACGGGTCGATGCGAATGAAATCGACATACGCGCGCGCGTACCGCGCCGCGAACTGCTCTTCCGGCACCGCGGTGGCGGTTCGCGTCGCCTCGGCCAGACGGCCGAGGGTGTGCTCGTACACGCCCTTCAGCGCGTACTCCACGCTGGTGCTCACGCCGATCACCATCACCATCACGTGGTAGCCGGCGTTGAACGGGTACTTGTCGATCTCCCGGTTCACCGCTGCGTAGGATTGCCAGAACTGCCCGATGTGGGCGAACAGTGGAAAGGCGCTGATTCGCGAGTTCGACGCCAAGTAGTCGGCGTATTCCGCGGGGCTGTGGACCAGGTACCACTCGGGGAAAGTCAGGTAGGTCTGGTCGGGCGTGCGCACATGCTCGGCGGGGGTTCGCAGCGCGGCAGCGCCGCTGCTCTGGGCCCACGCGCTCGAAGCGCTGCTTGCGATGGCAAGCGCAGCGACAAGGAAGGCAAGCGCGCGTCGCATCATTGCCCCGCTGGCGCGGTCGACGCGACGAGCGGCGTGGCCGCGTCGCGCCGCACGAAACAGAACAGCGTGTTGTCCGTCGGGTCGTTTTGCTGGAGCACGCGCTCGCCGCTGTCGTCGAAGCCCGCCGCACCCAGCCGCTCGACCCAGGTTTGCGCCGACTCGAAGTAGCGCCGCTCCGCCAGATTCGTCTCCCAGGTCTCGCCCAAGCCGGCGTTGAACACGGTGTGGGCGAGCGACACGAGGGCGCGCAGATCGTCGGTTCGCACGTCGTGGTCGCGCACGATGAACGCGCCACCGGGGCGCAGCACGCGGTGAATCGAGCGCAAAAAGGGCTCGAGTTGGCGCAGCGTCATGTGGTGCAGGCCGATATAGCAGGTGACGAGGTCCAGGCTCGCGTCGGCCACGTCCGCAGGGGCCAGCGGCAGGTAGTCGCCCAGCGCGACAAAGCGCCCGAGGCGGCCCAACTGGCCGCGCTCCATCACGTCCACGGGCGAGAAGGTCTGCGGCTTTTCTTCGACGAAGTAGGTCGGCCCGCGGAGCTCGAGCGCCGCGGCGAGGCCGCGGTAGTAGCGCCCCTTCGAGCCGATTTCGGCGTAGCCGTTGAAGCGGATTCGACCCCCCAGCACGCGCAAGGTCTGCTGTGTCATCTCGCCCTTCTGCTTGAAAAGCGACGGCAACGCGTACGTCAGGTCCGCCAACGCCGGCTTGATGCTCCTCAGCTCGCGCTGGATGTGGCGATACAGGCTCTCCTCGTCGCGATGCAGTGTGCAGGCCTGGCTGATGAGGTGATGAAACCGGTCTTCCGGCACGGTGCGGAACACGCTTTGCAGGAAGCGGTAGAACGCGTCGGACAGGCGCACGTTCTCGAACACCTGGTGGAATTCGGTGGCCGCAGCCTGGCGTACCGGTGCTGCGGCGCGGTCGAGCCAGGCACGGTAGTACTTGTTCCACAACACGTTCGTGAAGCGGAAGTTCGGGTCGACGCGCGCCTTCAGTGTAAAGAATTCTTCGGCCTTCGGGTAGGCGCGGTGGAACTGCTCGGTCGTACCGTGCGGCTGGTACGGCAGGTAGTAGGTGCCGCCGACGCTGAGCACCGCATCGATGAGCTCGCGCGTCCACACCCCGACTCGGCTCTTCGCGTTCTCGCGCGTACGCTGCTTGTGGTACAGCACGAAGGCGAAAGTTTCGGTGGGCGCCCAGTTCAGCAGCGTGTTCGGGTCGGGCATCGCGTGGCGGATCGAAATGTTCAGCGCATTGACGACGTGGCGCCGCAACACCTCGGCCATCTTCGGCACGAAGTCCAGCAGCCGTTCGACCGGAACAAAATACTCCTGCAGCACGTAGGTGCGCTGCTCGCGCGACGGCGGCTCGAGCTCGGCGACGTCATAGCCCGCCTCAAAATTGCGCCAGTGCACGCATTTGCGCAAGTACAGCAGCGGGTCGATGAGGCCTTCGCGGCGCTCCTTGCCGAGCGGTGTTTCCGAGATCGACCAGATGAAGTACTGGTGCAGCGGGTAGGCCTTGCGCTGCGGCTGCAGGTGCTCAACCGTGGTCGCGGGCTCTTCGGTCTCTTCC
>JBEBHW010000341.1:0-4751 GCA_040081145.1 Burkholderiaceae bacterium | reverse complement strand
ACATTCTGGCCAAGCTCGAAGCGCAACTCGCCTCAGCCAGCCCGCAGGCGCAGACGCGCCACGCGCTCGAAGTCGGTCGAAGCTGGGCTTCGGCCACGCACCCACCGAGCAGCCAGACACCGCAAGCCAAGGAGAGGGCCCGCGGCGCATATCAGAAGGCGCTGGAACTCGCGAAGAAGCACCAATTGGACGACCTGAGCGTCGACGCGCTGCACATGCTCGCCTTCGTCGATACGGCTCCTGCCGACCAGCTGCGTTGGGGGCGCGAGGCCTTGGCCGTGGTCCAGGCGTCGGCGCAGCCGGCGGCGCGCAAGTGGGAAGCATCGATCCGCAACAACATCGGCTACGCCTTGCATGAACTGGGCCGTTACGACGATGCGCTCGCCGAATTCCGCCGTGCCGTCGTGGTTCGCGAAGCCGGCAGCAACGCCCAGGCGTTGCGCGTTGCTTACTGGATGGTCGCGTGGACATTGCGCGCCTTGCAGCGCGTCGACGAAGCGCTCGAGATCCAGCTGCGCCTGGAACGCGAGGGCGACGCCGCCGGCGCCACCGACCTCTACGTCTTCGAAGAGTTGGAAGCGCTGTACCGGCTGAAAAACGACGAGGCACGCGCTCGGCACTACGCCGACCGGAAGAAGGCCGTGGCGCGGTGAGCGACCCGCTGCGCGATCCGCCGCGCGGGGCCTTCCCCCGGGAGCGATAGGTCGCATCCCCGCCTTGTTGCGAGTCGGTCCTACACCTCCTTTGGTGTCTTGACAAGACGATGTAAACCCTTCACTCTCGCGGCCCATGCTCACCGCGCATTTGCCCACCGAACGCCGCCATCGCGCGCGCACCGTAGCCGCCAGCACGCTGGCGCAAAAACTGGTGGCACGGGCTGCCGGCCGCGAGCGCGTGACTCCGGGCGAGATCGTCACTTGCCAGGTCGATTTGGCGATGTTCCACGACTCGAGCGGTCCGCGCCGTTTGGCGCCGCGCCTGAAGGAACTCGGCGCCACGGTGTGGGACAAGAACAAGGTCGTCCTGGTGATCGACCACCATGTGCCCGAGGCCGACGAGGAGTCGCGCCGCATCGTGCGCATCGCGCGCAGCTGGGCCACTGAGCTCGAGTTGCCGCACGTGTATGACTCGATCGGCATCAGCCACGTCGTGCTGCCGCAGCAGGGGCACATCCGGCCAGGCATGTTTTGCGTGGGCGGCGACTCGCACTCGGCCACCGGCGGCGCGTTCGGTGCTTACATGTTCGGCGTTGGCGCCACCGACATGCTGGGCGTCGTGACCACCGGCGAGATCTGGCTGACCGTGCCGCACACGATTTTCATGCGCTGGAGCGGGCGCCTGGGCCTTGGCGTGAGCGCGAAAGACATGGCGCTGACGATGCTCGGCCGCTTCGGCCTGAACGGCGCACGCTACGGCGCCATCGAATATTGCGGCGAGGCGGTGCAGGCGCTGAGCATGCCCGAGCGCATGACGCTGTGCAACATGAGCGCCGAACTCGGCGCGCAGACCGGCTTGATCGCCCCCGACCTCACCACGCACGCCTGGCTCGCGGGCACCGGCAAACAGGAAATCGAAGTCGACCGCTGGGCGAGCGACGAAGACGCCGCCGGCAGCTTCCACCACTTCGACGCGTCGACCCTGGCGCCGCAAGTCGCGCTGCCGGGCAGCCCGGCCAACGTGCGCCCGGTGGACGACCTGGAGCCCACGCGCATCGACGTCGCCTACATCGGCGCGTGCACCGGCGCCAAGCTCGACGACTTGCGCGCCGCTGCGCAAGTGCTCGCGGGCTTTCGCATCGCCCCGCACGTCAAGCTGCTCGTCGCCCCAGCGAGCGAACGCGACCGGCGCCTGGCCGAGCGCGACGGCATCATGCGCCGCCTGATCGAAGCCGGCGCAACCGTCCTGCCGAGCGCGTGCGGTGCGTGCGCCGGCCACGGCCAGGCGATCGCCGAGGGCAGCACGGTGATCTCGTCGACGGCGCGCAATTTCAAGGGGCGCCTGGGTTCGGCGAATACGCGCGTCTTCCTGGCGTCGCCGTACACCGTGGCGGCGTCGGCCCTGCGCGGTGTCATTTGCGACGCGCGGGACGTGTTGACATGAGGCCGCGGCGAGCGGCGAGGCGAATCGAATGAGGGTCTGGAAGCTCCCCGCCGACATCAACACCGATCAACTTGCGCCCGGGCACAGCCTGAACTTCGAGATCGATGTCGCGGCGCGCCATTGCCTGGAGTTGCTGCGGCCGGGCTTTGGAACAAAGGTCGAGCGTGGCGACGTCATCGTCGCGGGCGAGAACTTCGGCGTGGGCTCATCGCGCGAAGAAGCCGCGTCAGTGCTGGTGCACTTGGGGCTGGCCGCGGTGATCGCGCCGTCGTTCGCCGGCCTCTATTACCGCAACGCCTTCAACGTCGGCTTGCTGTTGCTCACCTGCACGCAAGCGAACCTGATCGAAGACGGCGAGCCGATCCAGATCGACGCGCGCACCGGCCGCGTGATGCGCCTGAACGCCTTCCCGCCGGACGACACCCTGCGCTGCGATGCTGTGCCCGAATTCCTGCTCGACAGGGTCTACGCCGGCGGTCTGCTGCCGCAGTTGAAATTGAAATTCGCGCAGGGCTGAGCGGCGCCCGACGCGCGCCCGCCCTCCCCCCGCGTCAACGAGTCAGCTGGCCAGCTAGGGCTTGGGCAAGGTGCCCACCACGCCCTGCACAAACCAGTCCATCGCGCCGATCTGCGCGTCGTCCAGCGCGCCCTGCGCCAGGCGCGTGCGGCGCTGGTTGTCGACAAGCGGCGCGCTGAAGGGCCTGAAGGTTCCGGCCTCGATCGCCTTGCGGCGCGTCTCGATCTGGTTGCGCAAGGCGGGCGGCACGTTCGGACGCAAGGCGCTCAACTGCACCATGCCGTCCTTCATGCCGGCCCACACCGGCTGCGGCCGATAGGTTCCGTCGAGCACCGCCTGCGCCACCCGCGTGTAGTAGCCGCCCCAATGTTGCGTGACTGCGGCAAGCTGCGCGTCAGGCGCGAACTTGCGCATGTCGCTCTGGTAGCCGATGAACATGACGCGCTTGTCCTGCGCCGTCTGCGCCACTGCCGCCGACGCGCTGTGATTCGTCAGCACGTCGGCGCCCAGGCCGATGAGCGTCAGCGCCGCTTCGCGTTCGCGCGGCGGGTCGAACCAGGAGTTCAGCCAGAGCACGTGCACCTCGGCCTTCGGATTGGCCTCGCGCAGGCCGATCGCAAAGGCGTTGATGCCTTGCACGACCTCTGGCACCGGGAAGCCGGCGACGTAACCCACGACCCCGCGCTTGCTGCTTTTTCCCGCGAGCAGGCCTGCCAGATATCGCGCTTCGTAGTAGCGCGCGTCGTAGGTGTTCAGGTTGGCTGCGGTTCGGTAGCCGCCGACGTGCTCGAAGCGCACGTTCGGAAACTCCGCGGCGACGCGCAGCGCCGGCTCGAGGTAGCCGAAACTCGTCGCGAAGATCAGGCCGTGGCCTTGCGCTGCCAGGTCGCGCAGCACGCGCTCGGCGTCTGCCCCTTCGGCCACCGATTCGACGACGCTCGTTTGCACACGATTGCCCAGCGCGCGTTCCATTTCGCGGCGGCCCTGGTCGTGCTGGTAAGTCCAGCCGGCTTCGCCCACCGGACTCACGTAGACAAAGCCGATTTTCAGCGGCGGGCCTGTGGGAGCTTGGGCTTGGACCGGCAATGCGACGCTAACCGCAAGGATCGCGCCGAGCGCGTGCGCGCGGGCGCGGGCGAGGTTTTTCAACATGGTGGTCCTCTACATGGCTCCGAACGGAATCGGCCTGCCGCGCGGGAGCACGGGCGGCGGGCTGCTGCGCATTGTCGCAGCCGCAGCACGCCGCGGGCCCACCGGGACTGTGGGGGAGCGCGGTGAGTCGGCGCGCTGGCGGGCCTACCGCGCCACAATCGACGCATGACCGAAAGCGATGTCGCGCAGTTGAGCACCCGAGTCTTGTGCGCCGCCTTTGCGCTGGCCGCGGCGTTCGGAGCGATCGCGCAGCGCAGCCACTTCTGCACCATGGGCGCGGTATCCGACGTCGTCAACATGGGCGACTGGACACGCGCGCGCATGTGGGCGCTGGCGATCGCCACCGCGACGCTGGGTTTCAACGCCATGGTCGGCCTGGGATGGATTGCCGCGAAGAACACGATTTACGCCGGGCCGCAGCTGCTGTGGCTGTCGGCCCTCGTGGGCGGAGCGCTGTTCGGCTTTGGCATGGTGCTCGCTTCGGGTTGCGGCAGCAAGAGCCTTGTGCGGTTGGGTGGGGGCAACTTGAAGTCGCTCGTCGTGCTGCTCGTGCTCGGCGTGTCGGCCTTCGCCACGCTGCGCGGCATCACCGCCGTGCTGCGCGTGAACAGCGTGGACCGCGTCGCCCTCGTCTTGCCGTCGGGGCAGGACTTGCCTACGCTGTTGTCAGCAGGCCTGGGCGTCGCCACGCCCCCCTTGGCGGCCGTGCTGGGCGGCCTCGTCGCCTTGTTGCTCGTCGCCTGGGTGCTGCGCGACGCGCAGGGCCGCACGCGCGAGGTGTGGCTCGGCGGCGTGGGCGTGGGCGCCGTGATCGCCGCGCTGTGGGCCGTGTCGGGGGTGATGGGCCATCTGGCCGAGGACCCGCGCACCCTGGAAGAGGTTTTCCTGGCGACGAACTCGAAGCGCATGGAGTCGCTGAGCATGGTCGCTCCGGTGGCGTATGCGCTCGACTGGTTGATGTTCTTCAGCGACAAGACGAAGC
>JBEBHW010000340.1:0-4770 GCA_040081145.1 Burkholderiaceae bacterium | reverse complement strand
GTCATGGAATTGGCGGAGTATCGGTTCCCCGAGCGAGTCGAACTGTTGGGGCCACTGATTCACGCTGGCGACCTGGGCATGTGGTTCGCAGCACGCGGGGTAGGTAAAACTCAGGTCATGCTGTCCATCGGCGCGGCACTGGCCTTCGGTGGCGCCTTCCTGCAATGGCGCGCGGCTGCGTCCGTGGGCGTGCTCTACCTGGACGGCGAGATGAGCGGGGCAGTGATGCAGGAACGGGTTGCGTCGTTCATCCCCACGGGTGCCGGCGAAAACTTGGTCGAGAACTTTCGGTTGTTTACGCCAGACCTGCTGCCCGAGGGGCAGCCACTGCCGGACCTATCGACCGCCGAGGGTCAGGCGATGGTCGAGAAGCTGATCGCCGAAAACACGCGTGTCATCATCATCGATAACCTGTCGGCATGGTGCAGGACGGGCAAGGAGAACGAGAGCGAGTCCTGGACGCCGATGGCTGATTGGTTGATGACGTTGCGCCGGCGCGGAATTGCCGTGCTGCTGGTTCATCACGCTGGCAAGAACGGCGAGCAGCGCGGCAACAGCAAGAAAGAGGACCCGTTGGACATCGTGGTCCGGCTCAGGCGCGCGGGCGACTACGATCCCAAGACGGGCGCAGCGTTCACCTGGACGATCACCAAGGGGCGGCATCTGCACGGCGGCGACGCTGCTGACCTGGACTTGACGTTGAAGATCGAGGACGGCGTCGCCCAGTGGGACTGGAAGCTGGCCGAAACGTCAACCGCCGAGCGCATCGGCGAGTTGGCCGACGAAGGTATGTCGGCGACGATGATCGCCGAGGAATTGGGCATAAATCGCAGTACCGCGTGGCGTGCGCTGAAGAAGGCCAGTAAGTTGGCACCGAAGGAAGGCGGCGGCAACAAGCGTACTACTGCCAGGGGTGCTGCCTGATGGGCTTGCGCGACCGCTATCTCGCCGCGATGCAGGTTCGTAGCCCCGATGCATCCTCTGGGCAACGCAACAAGCAACGCGCCCATTTGCTGTTGCGCGTTGCGCCCTCTATGCCGGTGCAACACGCAACAACAGCAGCACTCGACGCAACAAGTAACGCAACAAGCCCGCAACTGGCGTGCGAACTACCGGGGGGTGTCTGGCGCAACCCCGGACGCAACAACCGCGCAACAGACGGCGGCAACGCACGCAACAGACCTGCAACACGTAGTGTTGCGCGACGGCGAGCCCAAGAAGCCCGAAGCCCTCGACTTGGCGGCGGTGGCCGCGACCGATGCCGACATTTCGGTGTTCCTCGACCGGCGCGCCCGACTGATGCGCTGGGGATGGGCCGAGCCCGAAGCGGAAAGGCTGGCCAAGCGGCTGGTAAGGCGCGACCGCGAACAAGACGACCGCGTGAGTTGTCCCGACTGCCAGCACTACCGGCCGAGCCGCTGTGGCAACCATCGGCGCGCGGGTTTGAACGTTGCGGACCTGGGCCGCGACCTGGCGGCATTGCTGCAACGGTGCCCAGGGTTTCAAATTGGTTCACCCGGGACTTTGTTGGGAGCAGGACCAAGGGGAAAAGGACGATGAGCAATCACGGGCGCGAAAGGCATCGAATGAACTTGACCGCAAGACAGCAACGATTCGTTGCCGAGTACGTCATTGATCTAAATGCCACGCAGGCAGCCATTCGCGCGGGCTACAGCGCCGGGCAAGGCACTCGAAGTGCGCAGGTTCAAGGCGAGCGGCTGCTGAGAAATGTTGAGGTTCGCGCAGCGGTCGAGTCACGGACCAACAAACTCGCCAAAGACTTGGGGATTGACGCCCAGTACGTTCTGCGCACGATCAAAGCGACCATCGAGCGGTGCGCGCAGGCCAAGCCGGTGTTGGATCGCAAAGGCGATCCGGTGTATGTCGAGACGCAAGATGGCCGCAGCGTGGCTGCCTATACCTTCGAAGCCAACGCAGTGCTCAAGGGCGCCGAACTGCTCGGCAGGCACCTGAGGATGTTTACCGAAAAGGTTTCAGTTGGCGGCGCCGACGATCTGCCGGCGATCAAAGCCGAGATGAGCGATCTGGACGGCGCCAGGCTGATTGCATTCGCCCTGGAATTGGGTCTCAGAGCGTCACGGCATTCCTCGGCTTCAGCGCAGGACAAGTCGCTGACCTGATTAGCCAAGACAGGCCACGACATTGCCCCAGCCAAGCGCAAGACGCCCTTGGGCGCTATCGCGACGCGTTGAAAGCGACTCGCAGCGAGATGCGCATCCCAATTGCGCCGCAAGGTTTGCTTGCACACCAACACCGCTGAAACCTACACTGCCCATTCCACCACCATCTCCGCGGTCAGGTCCAACGAGGTCAATCCGCCCGCCATGCGAAACGTGCGCGCTCGTTCAACGGCGGCTCAGTGGTAGATAAACGCTTCCCGTTAAAGCCACAAGTATTCCCCCCCCCCGATGGAGGCATTGCCGGATGGAACTTCTTGGCCTTTACATCGCGATGCTTAGAGATCCGTCAGTTCCTACAAACCGAGTGGTTCGAAAGACCGCAATAGGCGCCGTCGCCGCCGTCGGTTTTCTGGTGTACTACCGCCACATCGCTCTTCAATTCAGCTTTGGTGAACCCGCACTGGTTACTTTAGGGCTCTCGTTTCTCGTCATAACCACCTTAGGCATATTTGGTGGAGTCTTGGCTGGAGGCTTCTACGACGCATTTCTGAAAGACGTGGGGGCGCAGAAGAGGGAACTAACCATTGCCGTGTTCTTTGCGGAATGGCTCTTCGCTGTCACAGCCCCGTTGCTCGGGGGCTTATTCTTTGGTTATGTGAGCCAGCACAGTGGATAACCACTTTTCCCTACCTCCTGTGCCGCTGTGGGCTCTAACCGCGGCATCGGAGCGGGCCGTCGGTAGCGTCGCTTCGCGACCTTGGCTCAGTTCACTCATGCGGGACGTTAGGCCGCGTGCCATCTGATCGATTCGTGTCGAGAGCAGTCGCGGAATACGGTTCTGCGCATAGCGACTTCCTAAAGAAGCGAGGGACTGCTGTTCTGTTCAGTTCCTTGTGGGCTATTTTTGCACTGCCTCTTTGTGTCTTCGCGGCATTTCACGGCGGCCTCGGCCTACTCCTAAATGCAACACCGATACTATTGACCGTCGGCATGTCTGGATTCTGGGGGTTCGCGCAGGTCGCGAAGTTGCGTGTTCCCCCGATGGCCGCAAGTCTTCGAAGGTGCCGCGGCGTCAGTTCGCGTGCAATAGCTGCGATTCCTTGAAGCCCCGCAATCTCTTCTGTCGAGCGGACAGCCATTGGCAAGGCAGAGCGCCGATTCATGCGGCGGGAAAGCGAGCCAGCGAGACCTCCGTCGCGGCGGAAGCTGCGGCAGTGTGAACTGGTCCCCCAAAACTGGACGCCACGAAGTCTGTTAGTTTTGACTTCTTGGAGGACATATGAAAGCAGGATCAGATCGGAAGTACACGGCTGAATTTCGGGACGCAGCTGTCAAGCAAGTGATTCAAGGTGGGCGTGGCATGGCGGCGGTTGCGCGCTCGCTGGAGATGTCGAACAAGACGCTGGCCAACTGGGTGTACCTGGCACGCAAAGGGCAGGCGCTGGTCAAGCGTGTGCCCGTGCAGCCGGTGTCGGACCTGGAGGCCGAACTGAGCCGCTTGAGGCAGGAGAACACCCGGTTGAGGGTGGAGAAGGAAATCCTAAAAAAAGCGGCAGCGTACTTTGCGAGGGAGTCGATGTGAAGTACGCGTGGATTGAGAAGCATCGACAGGAATACGCCACGACGATGATGTGCGAGCTGCTGAGCGTATCGCGCAGCGGGCTGAACGCGGCGCGAGGGCGCGAGCCATCGAAACGCGCGTGCGAAGACAAGCAGTTGGTCGAACAGATTCGCCACGGCCAGCGCAAGCATCGCGGGCGCTACGGGCGCCGACGCATGACGCCCGAGATCGGCCAGGCGCTGGGCCGCACGATCAACCATAAGCGTGTCGGGCGCCTGATGCGCGAGCACGGGCTGCAAAGCCACAAGCGGCGGCGCTTTCGGGTGGTGACGACCGACTCCAAGCACACCCACGCGGTGGCGCCCAACGTGCTGCAGCGCGACTTCCAAGCGGCCGCGCCGAACCAGAAATGGTTGGCCGACATGACCTACGTGCCCACCGACGAAGGCTGGCTGTACGTGGCGCTGGTACTGGACCTGTACGCACGCAAGCTGGTGGGCTGGGCGATGAGTGAGACGATGCCGCAGGAGCTGACGCTGTGCGCGCTGGACGTTGCGCTGGGCTGGCGCCACCCCGGCGCTGGCCTGGTGCACCACTCGGACCGGGGCTCGCAATACGCGGCCAACGACTACCGCGCCAAGCTCGAGGCGCTGGGCATCACGGTGTCGATGAGTCGCAAGGGAGACTGCTGGGACAACGCGCCGATGGAATCGGTGAACGGCACGTTGAAAGTCGAGTGCGTGCACGACGAGCATTTCGAGACTCGCGAGCAGGCAAGGCAAGCAATTGTCGAGTACATCGGTTACTACAATACCGAGCGCCGCCATTCTGCGTTGGGCTACATCACCCCGGCAGAATTCGAGCGGCGCTGGCGCGCCGAGTCAGCTTCAAAGACAAGGGCGTTGCAGCAATGAGCGGGCACCGCGTTACCCACCGCCGGCCGGTCCGGTTCGTATCGCAAGCGACCGAACCGGCCGTCCGTGGATAACGCTCATCGTGCTTCGTGGCGTCCAATGAACGGGGACCGGTTCACTCCGTCCCAACGATACACTGAGTGCATGCAGGACC
>JBEBHW010000339.1:0-4774 GCA_040081145.1 Burkholderiaceae bacterium | reverse complement strand
CTGTGGCCATGCGCCACGCGCCAATCGAGCCGCCCACCAGGTGCACCGCCTGCGTACTGCGCGCCAGCCAGTCGCCGAAGATGAAACGGTCCAGCGCGTTCAGGATCAGGCCCTTCGGCCCGCCCGCCGCCGCCGGGACGATGCGCACATCTTGCGGGCGCAGACCGTTCGCCCGCAGCGCCGCCAGGGCGCGCGGGCCGGCGTGGATGGCCAAGGCCTGCATGCCTCAGTCCCTTAGGGCCGACGCTGCAACTTGGCGAACGCCGCGGCGATCGCCGAATCCGGCACAGCTTGTTTGGTTGGCGCAGTGCGCTCACCGCGTTGCGCTGCGCGATAGGCGTTGCCCTGCCCTGCACCCGCGGCCGGTGTCGCCGCATCAAGCTTCATCGTGAGCGCGATGCGCTTGCGGATGAGATCGACTTCCAGCACCTTGACCGTGACGCTGTCGCCGGTCTTCACGACTTCGCGCGCGTCGTTGACGAACTTGTTGGCAAGCTGGCTGACGTGGACCAGGCCGTCCTGATGCACGCCCAGGTCAATGAACGCACCGAACTGCGCGACGTTGCTCACCGTGCCAGTGAGCCGCATTCCCGGTTTCAGGTCGGCGATGTCTTCAACGCCTTCGTTGAAGCGCGCCACCTTGAAGTCGGGCCGCGGGTCGCGGCCCGGCTTCTCCAGTTCGGCAAGAACGTCCCTGACGGTCACCGTGCCGAACTTCGCGTCGGCAAAGGTTTCGGCTTTGAGTGTGCGAAACACGTCGCTCCGGCCGATGATTTCGCCAAGAGGCCGTTTCACCGCGGCGAGCAAACGCTCGACGACGGGGTAGGTTTCGGGGTGCACGCCGCAGCCATCGAGCGGGTTGTCGCCGCCGCGAATGCGCAGGAAACCGGCGCTCTGCTCGAACGTCTTCGCGCCCAGGCCAGTGACGCCCAGCAATTGTTTGCGGTTCAGGAAAGCGCCGTTCGCGTCGCGCCAATGCACGATGTTGGTTGCGACGCTCACCGACAGCCCCGAGACGCGCGCGAGCAGCGGCGCCGACGCGGTATTCAGGTCGACCCCCACCGCGTTCACGCAATCCTCGATCACCGCGTTCAGGCTCTTCGCCAGCGCGGCCTGGTTCACATCGTGCTGGTACTGGCCCACGCCGATGCTCTTCGGGTCGATTTTCACGAGCTCGGCCAGCGGATCCTGGACGCGCCGCGCGATGCTGACCGCGCCGCGCAGCGTCACGTCGAGCTCGGGCAACTCCTGGCTCGCAGTCGCGCTCGCCGAATATACCGACGCACCGGCTTCGCTGACGACCAATCTTTGCAGGGCCGACTCGGGCGCGAGCTTGGTCATGCGCGCAATCAACTCGGCCGCCAGCTTGTCGGTCTCGCGGCTCGCCGTGCCGTTGCCCACGGCGATCAGCTTCACGGCGTGCGACGCGCACAGGCGCTCGAGGGTGTGCAGTGCGCCGTCCCAGTCGCGCCTCGGCTCGTGCGGGTAGATCGTCTCGGTGGCGAGCACTTTGCCGGTGGCGTCGACCACTGCCGCCTTGCAGCCGCTGCGAATCCCGGGGTCCAGGCCCATCACCACGCGCGGTCCGGCCGGCGCGGCGAGCAGCAGATCGCGCAAGTTCTCGGCAAACACCTTGATTGCGGTGCGTTCGGCGTCTTCGCGCAATTTCGCAAACAGGTCGCGCTCCAGGCTCAGGCTCAGCTTGACCTTCCACGCCCAGGCGATGCACTTGCGAATCAAGTCGTCGGCCGGGCGCTGGCGGTGGCTCCAGCCCAAGTGCACGGCGATTCGGCCCTCGGCCGGCGACACGGCAGGCGGCTGCGGCGTCGCGCTTGCCGGCCCCACGCCAGCGGCTTCGTCAATCGTCAGTTTCGCCTCCAGAAACTCCAGGCTGCGACCGCGGAACACGGCGAGCGCGCGGTGCGACGGGATATTGCGGATCGGCTCGGCGTAATCGAAGTAGTCGCGGAATTTGGAGATGTCGGTGTGGTTCGCATCCTTACCAGCGATCAATTTGCTTTGCAGCAACGCGGCGCCCCACAACCATTCGCGCAGTTTGCCGATCAGGCCAGCGTCTTCGGCCCAGCGCTCGGCGAGGATGTCGCGAACGCCCTCTAACACCGCGGCGGTGTCGGCAAAACCGGCTTCAGCGTTGATATACCTCTCGGCTTGCTGCGCTGGCGTGAGCGACGTGTCGGCAAAGAGCGCGTCGGCAAGCGGCTCGAGTCCTGCTTGGCGAGCAATCATCGCCTTGGTGCGACGCCGCGGTTTGAACGGAAGGTAAAGGTCTTCCAGGTCCTGTTTTGTTGCCGCGGCCTCGAGCGCGGCTTGAAGCGCAGGCGTGAGCTTGCCTTGTTCGGCGACGCTCTTCAGCACTGCAGCGCGGCGCTCTTCGAGTTCGCGCAGGTAGGCCAGGCGCGTCTCGAGTTCGCGCAATTGCGCGTCATCGAGGCCCTCAGTCGCTTCCTTTCGGTAGCGCGCGATGAACGGTACGGTGGCGCCGCCGTCGAGCAGTGCAATCGCTGCCACCACTTGCGCCGCCCGAGCCTTGAGCTCGGTGGCGAGTTTCAGAACAATGGGGTCCAAGACGTTGCGCCGGGTGCGGCGCGCAAAGAAGAAGCGGCGCAGTGTGCCACAGCGCCTTCGTGCGCAACCCGGCCCGCATCGCGCTAGGATGGCGCAATGAGCCACGATCACGCCGCCCATGACCACGACCCCGAGCACAGCGAACTGGGCGAGATGGAGTTGCGCGTGCGCGCCCTGGAGACAGTGCTTGGCCAGAAGGGTTACGTCGACCCCCCAGCGCTCGACGCGCTGATCGACACCTACCAGACACGCATCGGCCCGCGCAACGGTGCACGGATTGTTGCGCGCGCCTGGGTCGACGCCGACTTTCATGCCTGGCTGATGCGCGACGCAAGCGCCGCGATCGCCTCCATGGGTTACAGCGGGCGCCAGGGCGAACACATGGTGGCGCTGCAGAACACGCCGCAGGACCACCACATGGTCGTCTGCACGTTGTGCAGCTGTTATCCCTGGCCGGTCCTGGGGCTGCCGCCCACCTGGTACAAGAGCGCGCCCTATCGGTCGCGCGCGGTGCGCGAGCCGCGTGCCGTGCTTGCCGAGTTCGGCGTCACGCTGCCGCAGTCCATCCAAATTCGCGTCTGGGATTCGACCGCTGAAGTGCGCTACCTCGTGATTCCGCAGCGCCCTGCCGGCACCGAAGGAATGAGCGACACCGAACTCGCCGAACTCGTGACGCGCGATTCGATGATTGGCACCGGCCTGGCGCGCCAGCCATGAGCCCCGCCCGGCCGCCCGAAGGGGCTCATTCACGCTTGGCGGGACCGCCCGGAGGGTGTAGGGTGCACCAGTGAGCTATTCGACCCACGCCGATCTCGGTGGCCAGCGCGGTCACGGCGCCATCGTCCCCGAGCCCGAGGGCGAGCTCTGGCACGCTGCCTGGGAGCCGCGCGTGATGGCGCTCACCGTAGCCATGGGCGCGACGGGTTCTTGGAACATCGACATCAGCCGCAGCGCACGCGAAACCCTGCCGGCCTACCCGCGGCTCAGCTACTACCAGATCTGGTTCGAAGGGCTGCAAAGGCTGCTCATCGAACGCCGCTTGGTGCGGCGCGCCGAGCTGAACCGTGGGCGCAGCCTGGACCCGCCCTTGCCGCTCGCACGTGTCCTGCGTGCCGGCGAGGTTGACGCCGCGTTGTCGCGTGGCTCGCCCACGCTTCGAACCGCTGCGGCACCGGCGAAATTTGCGATCGGAAGTCGGGTGCGAACCTCGGCGCACAAAGCCACCCATCACACCCGCCTGCCGGGTTACGTGCGCGGCAAGGTCGGCACGGTCGATCAGGTGCGCGGCGCGCACATCTTCGCCGATACGCACGCGCATGGTCTGGGCGAGCAGCCGCATTGGCTTTACAGCGTCGTCTTTGACGCGGCGCAGTTGTGGCCCGACGAGCCTGGCGCAACGCACCGGGTTTCAGTCGACGCATGGGAGCCGTATCTGCAAACTTGTGAGGACGACGCATGACCTCTCATTCCCGCTTGGCGCAACTGGCCGAATTCCTTAGGGTACCCCAGTGACTTTTGCAGCCCTGCCCGGCCAACCGCGCGACGGCAACGCGCCGGTGTTCGGCGAGCCCTGGCAGGCGAAGGGCTTTGCCCTCGTCTTGGCGCTGCACGAGCGCGGCCTGTTCACCTGGGCCGAATGGGCCAAGGCGCTCGCCGAGCAGATTGCGGCGGCGCAGTCGCGCGGCGACGCCGACCTGGGCGACACCTACTACCGGCACTGGGTCGCCGCGCTCGAAGCGATCGTCGCCGCCAAGGGCGCGAGCTCCAGCAGCGAACTGGAACGCTACCGGCAAGCGTGGGATCACGCCGCCGACCGCACGCCCCACGGTGCGCCGATCGAACTGACCGACGCTGACTTCGAACCCTTGGCTTCCAAATAATCGAGCACGCCGCGCCCCGCCGCGGCACCGGTGGCAAAACACGCACTCAGCAGATAGCCCCCGGTGGGAGCCTCCCAGTCGAGCATCTCTCCCGCGAAGAAAAGCCCCGGCAGCGCACACAACATCAGCGGCTCACTCAAACATTCGAAGCGCACGCCTCCGGCAGTGCTGATCGCCTCGGCGACGGGGCGAAGTGCGATCAGCGTCAGGGGCAGCGCCTTGATCGCTGCAGCCAGCGCTGGCGCATCACTGAAGGTTTCGCGGGGCAACAGTTCATGCAGCAGCGCGGCTTTCACGCCGTCAAGGCG
>JBEBHW010000338.1:0-4781 GCA_040081145.1 Burkholderiaceae bacterium | reverse complement strand
CGCGAGCAATCGCATTCCCGCCACGCCGGCGATGGGCACGGGCGCGAGCATGATGCGGCAGGTCTTGCGGATTGCGCGCCGCAGTGCTTCGGGCGTGACGGCGTCGCGCGTGATTTGTTCAGGGTAGTAGAGCAAGCCCTTGGGCGCGAGCAACCCTTTGGCGAAGCGCGCGCGCGCGAGGTCGGCGCTCGGGCAGCGCACGGGCTGCTCGAACACCGGGTCGCTGATCAGGTAGTCGTCGCCCTCCTTGCCGTACACCAGCAGGTTGTGCGCGTTGAAATGAAAACGCATGTCGGGCGGAAAGTAAGGCAGCCAATACACCGAGGTCTGCGCGCCGACGAGTTGGCCCTGCGCGAGCAGGGCGTCCAGGCGTTCCTGCCCGGTCTGCGCGCTGCGAAACGTCTCGAACGCAAAGCGCGCGGCGAGCGGCGCGAGCAGGCCCTTGATGATGGCGCGCGGCGGCATGCGATAGGCAATCAGCGGCTGGCCCGACACCTTGATGAACGGCAGGTAGGCGAACGACAGCGCGGCGGACAAGCCGAACGCCATGCACTCCGACAGCGGCACGCCGTGGTGGCTGTAGAGGTTGGAGATCACGCCGCTCTCGCAGTGGGCGGCGTGGCGGTGTTGGAACGGCGCGGGAGTCACGGCACGCTGCGCAAGCTGTCCGTCGCCAGGCCCAAAGCCTGCGCGTAGCGTTGCAGGTGCCGCGGCGCCAGCTTGGCAAACCCTTGCACGCTCAGGTGGCGCTTCACGCGCCATTGCCAGAAGCCGCTTGTCTGGGCGAGCAGGGCCACGTCCATGCGGCGTGCGTACATCCAGTACTCGAGAGGCGACGCGAGCCCGGCGTGAACCCGTGCGCGCGCCGCCTGCGCCTGTGCGTCGAGGGTTGCCACGGCGTGGCGCGTGACGATCTCTTCGGCCTCCCAGCCGCGCGACGGCGCGATCACGAGGTGCCCGTCGGCGGCGCGCGCGTACATCGCCTTGCGGTGCCCGCCCAGCGTTTCGTTGCCCTCTTGCGGAACCGCGTCGACGTCCATCAGGCCACGCCCTTCACCGCTTCCATGTAGACGAAGCCGCTGGAGAAGCGCCCGCTTTCGGGGACGAACATGAGCAGCTTGTGGCCAGGCTCGATGCGCCCGGAGTGGAACAATTCGTCGAGCATGATGAAGGGCGCTGCGGACCCGGTGTTGCCGGTGGTCGTGAGGTTGCTGAACCAGCGCTCGCGCGGGATCGGCAGGCCCGCCTCGAGCAGCGCCTCGACCATCGGCTGCACGAAGAACTGCGACGAGAGGTGCGGCAAGAACCAGTCGATGTCGTCGGCACGCAGCCTGCGCTTTTGCACGAGCTCCTGCAGCGGGTCACGCAGCGTGGCGCGACGCACGTTCTCGTTGAGCAGGCGCACGTCCTGCTTGACGCTGAAGATCGACTTGGCGCCCCAAGCCTCCGGAGCGAAGTTGAGCCAGCCGCGCAAGCTTCCGTCCGCGTTTTTCTCCGCGCCGGCGTGCATGTACGCCGGCAGCTCGTGCGCCGCCGAAGACAGTTCAATCCAGTCGATGCGCAGCGACAGCGGCGCGCGCGGCAGCGTCTCCAGCAGCACCGCGCCCGCGCCGTCAGACAGCATCCAGCGCAGGAAGTCTTTCTCGAACGCAATCTCGGGCTGCACCTCGAGCGCGGCGATGCGGTGTTCGCTCTCCACCTCGAAATTGCGCGCCAGCAGAATCGGCGACGCCAGCTCCGAGCCGGTGGCCACGGCGCGCCGCCCTTCGCCGGCGCGAAGCGTGAGCCACGCGTGTTTCAGCGCCGCCGTTCCGGCCAGGCAAATGCCCGCGCACGACACCACCTCCAGGCGCGGCCAGCCGAGTTCGCCGTGCACCATCACGGCGTGGTTGGGCATGAGCTGATCGGGCAACGACGTGCCCGTCGCCAAGCAGTCGACCTTGCCCACGTCTCCGAGCAAGCGGATCGCCGCGGCAGTGAGTTGCGCATTGTTCATCGCCGGCTCGCCGGTGGCACGGTCGATGGCGTAGTGGCGCGAGCCAATGCCGTTGCTGCGCAACACAAGGCGTCGCGCGCGCGACGCCTTGCCGCCGACGCGCCCCAGAACATCTTCGATTTCTTCATTGCCGACGGGCGCGAACGGCAGGTAGGAGGCGGTTCGGGTGAGAAAGACTTCAGTCCTCATACAGGTGGCTGCGTTCCGTTGACGAGCCCGAGGGCGCCTCGAACCGAGTCGCAATTCTAGACAACCAGGCTTGCATGAACGGACGCAGCAACGCTTGCAGGGCCAGACTCAACGGAACGAGGGTGGCGATCATCGTCACCAGGAATGCAACGTACAGCACGAGCAACGGCTTGCGCTGCCAACTCCCGGGCGGACCGGCGGCCATCAGCAGCTTGCCCCAGACGAAAAAACTGCGCGTGCCGGTGCGCTCGCTGAAATAGAGGCGCGGATCGGCGCGCACGGCGCCCAGACCGCCCAGCAGGGGCTGCGTGCCGCGTTCGCGATCATTCACGAGTGCCTCGCGCAGCGCCAGGCCGAAGCGGTGCGCGCCTTGAATTTGTTGTGCACTCAGTCCGGCCGCGGGCATTCCCCAGAAGCCGTTGGATTTGCCGCTGAGCAGCCAGCGCGGCGTGGTGATGAAGGTGGCGAGTGTGGGCCCGGGGTCGGTCAACACCACGTTGTCGATGAGCCGCGCGCCGGCGCGGGTCAGCAGGCCTTGGAGCTTTTCGTGCGCCGCGAGCCACATATTGCGGCACGCGATCAGCGTGACCACCGGTTTGCCGCGCAGGACGCGTTGCAAGATCGGATCCACGAGGCAGGCGACGATGGGCTGCGCCGGCGCGAGAAACCACACCTGGTAGGGAAGAATCACGAGATCGAAGTCTTCGTCGCCGGTCAAACCCAACGGGGCCAGTGCGGGCGGCACCATGTGCGCCGACTCCGGAAATGCGTCGAGGAATTTGAAGAAGGTCCAAGGGAAGGGGAAGGGCGCGCGCAGCACAAGCTCCAGCACCCGAACCGAGAAGCGCGGATCGGCGCGCAGCGGCGCCAAAATCGATTCTGTCAGCGCCGTCAGTTGCCCGGTTTGCGAGTACCGAACGACCAACACCTTCTTGACGGAGTCGCTCGCCATCGGCGCAGGCGGGTGCTATTCGCCGAGGTAAGCGGCTCGCACCTTGGGGTCATCGAGCAGCGCCTTGGCCGCGCCGCTCATCGTGATCTCGCCTGAATCCATCACGTAGCCGCGGGTCGCGAGTTGCAACGCGCGGCTCGCGTTTTGCTCGACGAGCAGGATCGTCGTGCCCTGGCGGTGAAAGTCGGCGACGACCTCGAAAATCTTGTCGACCATCATCGGCGAGAGGCCCATCGACGGCTCGTCGAGCAGCAGCACCTTGGGCCGCGCCATCAGCGCGCGCCCCATCGCGAGCATTTGCTGCTCGCCCCCGCTCATCGTCCCGGCGAGTTGCGCGCGGCGTTCTTTGAGGCGCGGGAAGACGCTGAAGACTTTGTCGATGTCGGCGTCGATCTCAGCGTCGTCGCGAACGAAGGCGCCCATCAGCAGGTTTTCCGTGATCGTCATGCGAGCGAATACGCCGCGCCCCTCGGGAACCATCACGAGGCCTTGCTTGACCAGCTCCCACGAACCCTGGCCTTTCACGCTGCGGCCCAAGAAGCGAATCTCGCCGTCGGCCGCGGGCTGCGTGCCGGTGATCGCCTTGAGTGTCGTCGTCTTGCCTGCGCCGTTCGCGCCGATCAGGCTCACAAGTTCACCCTCGTTGACGACGAACGAGACGCCTTTGACGGCCTGGATGCCGCCGTAAGCGACCTTCAGGCCGATGACTTCAAGTAAAGGAGTGGTCATGTCGGGGGTGGTTCACGTCGTCGCCTGGTGCGCGGCGCCGAGGTAGGCTTCGATCACTTTCGGGTCGCGTTGCACGTCGTGCGGCGTGCCTTCGGCGATCTGCTTGCCGTAGTCGAGCACGGTGACGCGGTCGCACAGGCCCATCACGAGTTTCACGTCGTGTTCGATGAGCAAAATCGTGCGCCCGTCCTTGCGGATGCGGTCGATGAGTTCGCGCAGCACGATTTTTTCCGTCGCGTTCATTCCGGCGGCGGGTTCGTCCAGGGCGATCAGCGTCGGGTCGGTCGCCAGGGCGCGCGCGATCTCCAGGCGCCGCTGGTCGCCGTAGCTCAGCGTGCGCGACTTGTACTCGGCGAACTTGCCGATGCCCACGTAGTCGAGCAGCTCCTGTGCGCGCTGCGCAATCTGCGCTTCCTCTTTTTTGAAACTCGGCGTGCGAAACACGGCGCCGAGCAGCCCCGAGTGGGTGCGAATGTGGCGCCCGACCATCACGTTTTCCAGTGCCGTCATTTCCGCGAACAGGCGGATGTTCTGGAATGTGCGTGCAATGCCCGCTTTCGCGACCTCATGCACGGCGCTGGGTTTGTAGGCTTTGCCGCCGAGCTCGAAGCTGCCCGAGTCGGGTGTGTACAAACCCGTGAGCACGTTGAAGAACGTCGTCTTGCCTGCGCCGTTGGGTCCGATCAGGCCATAGATCTGGCCCTTGACGATCGTCATCGCCACGTCGGAAAGCGCCTGCAAGCCGCCAAAGCGCTTGGACACATTGCCGACCTTGAGAACGGTGTCGCTCATGGCCCCCTCTCAGCGTGCATCGGGCGCGGTGGGCGCGATAGGCGCGGGTGCCGCCTTGCCATGTTCCGGCTTGGGCCACAGACCGCGCGGCCGCGACAACATGATGCCTATCATCGCCAGCGC
>JBEBHW010000337.1:0-4793 GCA_040081145.1 Burkholderiaceae bacterium | reverse complement strand
TCCTGGTGCTGCGCTACGCCGGCCCGCAGGGTGGGCCGGGCATGCCCGAATGGGGCATGTTGCCGATCCCCGTCAAGCTCGTGAAGGCCGGCGTGCGCGACATGTTGCGGC
Organism: Burkholderiaceae bacterium; assembly: GCA_040081145.1. Lineage (GTDB taxonomy): Bacteria > Pseudomonadota > Gammaproteobacteria > Burkholderiales > Burkholderiaceae_C > JAEMQF01. Next base: position 4,682 of record JBEBHW010000337.1, on the reverse strand, counting down.
TCTCCGACGCGCGCATGAGCGGCACCAGCTACGGCGCGTGCATGCTGCATTGCGCGCCCGAAGCCTTTGTCGGCGGCCCGCTCGCGCTCGTCAGAACGGGAGACCGCATCAGCGTGGATGTGCCCGCAAGGCGCATTCACCTCGACGTGAGCGACGCCGAACTTGCGGCGCGCCGCGCGGCGTGGGAAGCACCCGCCAAGCGTTTCGAGCGCGGCTACGGCTGGATGTTCTCACGCCACATCATGCAGGCCGACCAGGGTTGCGACTTCGATTTCCTGGAGACTCAGTTTGGCGCGCCGGTGGCCGAGCCCGACATCTTTTAGCGGTGTCGCGTACTCGGGTTGGCGTCGCGCCGCTCGCCTCAGTCGTCCAGCAGATCGCCCTTGAAGAAGCTCCAGGCGCTGCCGTCGTGCAAGTAGAAGTGGCCGTCTGCGCAAAACTCCTTGCCGGGGAAGAATTCGCGGTATGCCTTGGGCACGAGGCGCGCCAGCTGCGCGTCGGAGAGTTCTTCCAGTTCTTCGGGGGTGATCGGTTGGCCGACGCGCAATCGTGTCATTTCATTGTCTCGTTGAAGGGGTTCGCGCATGCACATTGAACAGCAGCTCGCCGATTTTGTCTGCCGACTGCAGGCCGACGATATCCCCTCGTCGGCGCAACGCGTTGTGCGCCTCATGGTGCAAGCCGTCATCGGCACCGGCGTGGCGGGCGCCGGGGAAGACGGGATTGCTGCACTGCGCGACCTGTTGCGCGAGCGCGGCGGCGCCCCGCAAGCGACCACCCTGGTGTTCGGCGATCGCCTGCCGGCGGCTGCGGCCGCACAGTTCAACGCAACGCTGTGTCGTGCCCTGGACTATTGCGATGCGATGGCGCCGGGGCCGCACATCGGTGCGGCGCTGTTTCCCGCGGCGCTGGCCGCCGCGGAACTCGCGGGTGGCTGCAGCGGCGCCGAATTCCTGGCGGCACTGGCTGCGGGCGCGGAATTGAGTTCGCGCCTGAATCTGAGCGAGGCGCAGTACGCCGGGTTCGATCCGACCGGTGTCGTCGTGGTCTTCGCCGCCACTGCGGCGGCGGCACGAATCCTGGGCCTCACGCCGACCCAGACGCTGCACGCGCTGGCGCTCGCCTTCAACCGTTGCGGCGGCAGTTTCCAGAGCCATGTCGACGGCTCGCTCGGCGTGCGGATGGTGCAAGGCTGGGTCGCCGAGGCCGGCGTGAGTTGCGCGCAAATGGCGCAGCGCGGCGTTACCGGGCCGGTGAATTTTCTCAGCGGCCACTACGGCTATGCGCACTTGTACGGACGTGACACGCTCGATCCGCTGGGCGTCGGCGCCCGGCTGGGCACGGAGTGGCGAGTTCAGCATCAGGTCGTCTTCAAAAAATATCCGAGCTGCGGCGTCACCCAGGGCGTCACCGAACTCACGCTGGCGCTGATTGCGCAGCACGAGGTGCGCGCCGAAGACGTGCGCAGCGCGCAGGTGCGCCTGCCGCCCTACGCGCACCGCCTCGTCGGCCATGCGTTTCGGCTCGGCGCGAATCCGCGCGTCGACGCCCAGTTCAGTGCGCGGTACTGCGTGGCTAACGCACTGCATCGCCGCGCCTCGAAGCTGCATCACTTTGCGCCCGCGCAGGTGACCGACCCGGCAATTCGCAGCTTGATCGACCGGATCAGCGTCATCGCCGACCCGGCGCTCGACGCGCGCGGCCACACCGCGGTGGACCTGACACTGAACCTCGGCGATGGACGGACGCTCACGCGGCAACTCGACATCGCTCCAGGCTTCCCCGGCGCCGACCTCAGCGACCTGCAGCACCTTGCGCGCTTCGACGACTGCCTGGCCTATGCCCCCAAGCCTTTGCCCGGGGCGCAGCGCGGCGCGTGCCTGGAGACGCTCGAGGACTTGATCGAACTCGCCGATGTGCGCCGGCTGGTGGGGTATTTGGTGGTGTAGCGGCTTTGGGCCGGGCCGGCACGGCTACGATGGCGGCCCTTCAGCCGCAGCCCGCACCTCCCCATGAGCGCAACCCACCTGATCCCCCTGGCTCACCTCAACAGCGCGATCCGCCTGTTCGTTCGCGGCTTCGGCAGCTCGGCCGAGGAGATCGAAGCCGTCGCGAGCAATTTGATCGACGCCAATCTGACCGGCCACGACTCGCACGGCATCGGCATGTTGCCGCGCTATGCGGCGGCGTTCCTCGAAGGCGGCCTGAAGCCCAACACGCACGTGCGCACTGTGCTCGACGCCGGTGCGATGCTGCGCCTGGACGGCGACGCGGGTTTTGGCCAGGTGATCGGACAGGAAGCGATGGCGCTCGGCATCAAGCGCGCCCGCGCTGCGGGAAGCTGCATCGTCGCTTTGGGCAATTCGCATCACCTCGGGCGCATCGGCGCGTGGGCTGAGCAGGCCGCTGCCGCGGGCCTCGTGTCGCTGCATTTTGTCAACGTCATCTCGCGCGCCATCGTCGCGCCGCATGGCGGCGCCGACGCACGTTTCGGCACGAACCCGTTTTGCGCCGGCGTGCCGTTGACGGGTCAGCCGCCGGTGATCCTCGACTTCGCGACGAGCATGATCGCGCAGGGCAAGACGCGCGTCGCGCTGAACAAGGGCGAGTTGGTCGCCGCCGATTGCCTGATCGACGATCACGGCCGGCCAACGCGCGAGCCGCGCTTCACCGTGAACCCGCCGTTTGGCGCCCTGCTGCCGTTCGGCGGCCACAAGGGCTCGGGCTTGGCGTTCATGTGCGAGCTGCTCGGCGGTGCGCTCGCTGCAGGCGCGACGCAGCGCAGCCACGGGGGAGAAAAGAAGCGTGTCCTGAACGGCATGTTCAGCGTCCTGCTCGACCCGGCCAGCCTCACCGATCGCGGCGCATTCGAGCAGGAAGCCCTGGCGTTCATCGAGTGGGTCAAGGCCTCGCCATCGCGCGAGGGATTCGGCGAGGTTCTGGTGGCCGGCGAGCCCGAGCGTGCGTCGCGTGCCCGGCGCAGCGTCGTGGGCGTGCCGGTGGACGTGGCAACCTGGCAAGAGCTGTTGAAGGCAGCCGCTTCTCTGGGGTTGGACCCAGCCCGAGTGAATTCGGCGGCAGGGCTGGGCTGAAGCGGGGCAGGCAATTCGGGGCGCGCGCCCAAGAAGCCTTCAAGATTCAGAGGCGAGGAGTGGGCAATTCGTCGCCTGTTTGGATGACACGAGGTTCGGTTTGTGGCGGTGGCCATTGAAAATAGTCGCGACCAAAGCCACGGGATCTTCGAATGTCGATCAGAGCGACGCCGATCATTGTTTTGCTTGCCGGTTGCGCCGCGATCAGCGGCCAAGGGCATTTGCTGACGGAAGACGCCAGGCTCGCAGCGAACGTGCGCACTTGTTGCAGCAGCCCGGCTGATGCGCTCGCGCACAAGCCGGCTGCCGCACCCGGCCACCAGGCCGCGCTCTTGTGGTTTGCGGCGACAACACCGCACTTCGATTTTGGCAACGGCCTGGCGCCGTTTGCCGTGTTTGCACTGGGGGGCGGTGCATTTTCGAACCGCGTCGAACTCGAATCGCTGATGCGCTTGCGTGGCTGGGCTTACGGCGGTGACGGCAAGGCGCACTATGCCGACGCCGTGGCGATTTTCTTCGACGGTTCCGGCCGGGCGCTCGAAGCGCCGGCGCCGCTCGAACGCGTCGAGCGCGCCGCCGGGGCGGGAACCGGCGCGCTGTTTCAGGTCTTCCCGGTTCCCAGCGGGGCGGCGAGCCTGGTCGTGACGTCGAACCCGAAGAGCAACGGCTTGAGCGACGCGAACGGTGTGTTGAACCCGGCTCCGCCATCGGGGGTGGCTGGTGCGGGTGCGCTCATTCTTCCGGGCAGTGTCTTTCCCTTGGGGCACCGCCTTTCCACCTACGGACCGGTGCAGGTTCGCTGGATTCCGTAGCGCGGCCACGCTACATCAACTCGAACAATCGCATCGGGTTGGTTTTCAGGATCGCCGGGCCTTGGCTCCCGGCAGTTTGACGATTCGCCCATTGAGCAATAGTCGCGTGCGCCACAATTCGCCCGGAGTCTGGCCGCAACCCCGAGCCCACCTCGGCGTGTGCACACTCCCTCTCCACCCGTTTGCACGATCCACCCAATGTCACTGAACTTCACTCCGGCCACGGGATTGCTTGCCAGCCTGGGCCTGCTGCAAATCCAAGTTGCCGGCGCCGTCGCCCACGTGCGGCTGAATCGCCCGGCCAAGCGCAACGCCGTCAACGATGCCCTCATCGCGCAGCTCCACACCTGCTTCATCAACTTGCCTGCGGCGGTGACCGCCGCAGTATTGAGCGGCGAGGGAGAACACTTTTGCGCGGGACTGGACCTGTCGGAGCTGACCGAGCGCAGCGTCAGCGAAGGCATGATGCACTCGCGCACCTGGCACGCAACCATGGATGCGATCCAGTTCGGCCGGGTGCCCGTGGTCGCCGTGCTGCACGGCGCGGTTGTCGGCGGCGGCCTGGAGCTGGCAAGCAGCTGCCACATCCGGATTGCCGAGGCGAGCACTTTCTATGGCCTGCCGGAGGGCCAGCGCGGCCTGTTCGTCGGCGGCGGCGGTTCGGCGCGCGTGCCGCGCTTGGCGGGTGTGGCATTGATGACCGACATGATGCTCACCGGCCGCGTGCTCGACGCGCAGGAAGGCCTGCAGCGCGGTTTGTCGCAGTACGTCGGTGCCG
>JBEBHW010000336.1:0-4798 GCA_040081145.1 Burkholderiaceae bacterium | reverse complement strand
TTTTCCAGGTCGGCTTCACGCACGCGCAGCGACGCGAACAGATTGCCTTCCGAGGTTTCGTCGAGCATCACGTCGGGCACGATGCCCTTCGCCTGGATCGACGCGCCACTGGGCGTGAAGTAGCGCGCCGTCGTGATCTTCAGCGCCGTTTCGGGCGAGAGCTGGCGCACTGTCTGCACCGAGCCCTTGCCGAAAGTCTGTGCGCCCATGATGGTGGCGCGCTTGTGGTCTTGCAGCGCACCGGCGACGATTTCACTGGCGGATGCCGAGCCTTCGTTGACGAGCACGATCAGCGGCACCTTCTTCACGCCCTCCGGCAGCTTGCGCAGCGGGTCGCCGCCGCCGCGGCGCACGTAGTACTCGGGGGCGGCTTTGAAGGTCGCTTTCGAATCGGCGATCTGGCCGTTGGTCGACACGACCACGGCGTCACTCGGCAAAAACGCTGCGGAGATCGCCACCGACGCTTCGAGCAGCCCGCCCGGATCGTTGCGCAGGTCGAGCACGAGGCCCTTCAGGTTCGGTTCCTGCTTGTAGATCTCGTCGAGCTTGCGCACGAAGTCGTCCACCGTGCGGTCCTGGAACTGGCTGACGCGAAGCCAGGCGTAGCCCGGCTCGATGACCTTGGAGCGAACGCTTTGCGTGCGGATCTCCTCGCGCACGATCGTCACCGGGAAACTGCGGCTCTCGGCCTTGCGAAACACGGTGAGAACCACCTTGGTGTTGGGCTCGCCGCGCATGCGCTTGACGGCCTGGTCCATCGTCAAGCCCTTCACGACGGTGTCGTCGATCTTGGTGATCAAGTCGCCGCTTTTCAGCCCGGCGCGAAATGCCGGCGAACCTTCGATGGGCGAGACCACCTTGACGAGGCCGTCTTCCATGCCGATCTCGATGCCCACGCCGACAAACTTGCCGGTCGTTCCCTCGCGAAATTCCTTGAACGTCTTCTTGTCGAAATACTGCGAATGCGGGTCCAGCCCCGAAACCATGCCGCCAATCGCGTCGGTGATCAGCTTCTTTTCATCCACCGATTCGACGTAGTCGCTCTTGACCATGCCGAACACCGCGGCGAGCTGCTGCAGTTCTTCCAGAGGCAACTGGGCGACGGAACTTCGGGCGATCGCCTGCAATTGCATGGTGGCCAATGCGCCGGCCACCGCGCCCAGCGCAATCCAACCCGCCACCTTGAGTTTCCTGCCCATCGAGTGCCCCTTGTGCCCGCGCCTGATTGCGCCCATCGTATGAAAAACTACGCAGTCAGTATATTCCTGCGCCCGGTTTTCGAGCGTCGTGTCCCCGGGAAAGTTGCACGCCGCAACACCCTTTTGTCCGCCGCCCCCGATACCCGGGGTGTGCCTTCCCGGACGCCGCTCCCATCAGGTTTTCAGGGGCGAGGCTGGCGCGCGAAGGTGACGACGTGGTCCACCTGGGGGCGGATACCTATCCATTCGCCGACCTGATGGTCGTGGTGCGAGGGCACGTGCGCAAGCACTTGTTCGCCGCTGGCCAGGCGCAGCGTATAGAGGAACTCGGAGCCGCGAAACGCCTTGCGCTCGATGCGCGCCTTCACCGCCGCGGCGTCGTCGTGCACGATGTCGTCGGCGCGCAGCAGCACGTCGCACAAGCCGCCCTCGAAGGCGTCGGGCAGAGGGCATTCGAGCACGTCGCTCAAGTCACCCAAGGGAGTGCGCACGACGGTGCCCCCCGGTGCGGCGACGATTTGCGCCGGAGTGAACACGCCATGTCCGATGAAATCTGCGACAAAACGTGTCGCCGGCCGGTGGTACAGCGTGTAGGCGTCGTCCCACTGCTCGAGCACGCCTTTGTTCATCACGCCGATCACGTCGCCGATCGCAAACGCCTCGAACTGGTCGTGCGTGACGAAGAGGGCGGTGATCTGCAAGCCCTTGAGGATGGCACGCAGCTCCTGGGCGAGGCGCTCGCGCAGGTCGACGTCGAGGCTGGAAAAAGGCTCGTCCAGCAGCAGCAGGCGCGGCTGCGGTGCGAGCGCCCGGGCCAGGGCGATCCGCTGCTGCTGGCCGCCCGAGAGTTCATGCGGTGCGCGTTCTCCGGCGTGGCCCAGGCCCACCAGGTCCAGCACCTCCTGGGTCCGGGCGCGGCGCGCCTGCGTGCCCAGGTGGGCGATGCCGAACGCCACGTTTTGCGCGACGCTGAGGTGCGGGAACAGGGCGTAGTCCTGGAACACCATGCCGATCTGGCGGTCCTCGGCAGGAACGTGGACACCGAGCGCCGCATCGCCCAGCGCGTCCGCCTCGATCGCGATGCGCCCGGCCTGCAGAGTCTCCAGCCCGGCGACGGCGCGCAACAGCGAGGTCTTGCCGCACCCCGAGGGCCCGATCAAGACCCCCACTTGACCGCGCCGCAGCCCGAGCGTTACCGAATTGACGGCAGCCCGTGGTGCATTCGCGCCATAGCGGATTTCGACGCGGTCGAGCTGCAGAAACATGCCCCTATGATAGGGCTCCATTTACAAATCAGAATCGTTCGCATTGGGTCGTCTGCGTCGCCGGCGCCAACCGCTCCCCTTCCCCTGCACAACGTGACACGCCTGCTGACGATCGGCGCATTGTTTCTGGCCCTGCCGGTGCTGGGCGTGCTGGGTGCGTGGCTCGTGCTCGACGCTGCGGGCATCGAAGCCCTGCGCCACCAATGGCACACCGTGCTGCCGCAGTACGCGCTCAATTCGCTGCTGCTGGCCGTGTGCGTGGCGCTGGGCGTGGCGCTTGTGGGGGGGGGGACGGCGGTGCTGATCACCTTGTTTGACTTTCCACTGCGCCGCTTTTTCGAGTGGGCGTTGTTGCTGCCTCTGGCCATGCCCGCGTACGTTCTGGCCTACGCCACAACCGACGCCTTGCAATACAGCGGTTCGTTGCAGACCGCGCTGCGCAGTCTCACCGGTGCGCGGGGCGCCCTGTGGCCGGACGTTCGCAACCTGTGGGGTGCCGCCGTCCTGTTCGTGTTCTGCCTCTACCCCTATGTGTATTTGTTGACGCGCGCGGCACTCGTCGAGCGCGGAGTGCCCTTGATGGAGGTTGCCCGACTTCTCGGTGCCGGAACCGTCAGGCGCGTTCGCGAGGTCGCGCTGCCTCTGGCGCGGCCCGCCATCGTCGCGGGCGTGGCACTGGCGTTGATGGAAACCCTTGCCGATTACGGCGTGGGTTCCTACTTCGGCTTGCAGACTTTCACGACGGGCATCTACAAGGCCTGGCTGGTGATGAACGACGCTGACGCGGCGGCGCAGCTCGCCTCGATGCTGCTCGCGGTGGTTGCCCTCCTGCTCTGGCTGGAGCGCCGCTCGCGCAGTCGCATCCGCTTTGCCGGTTCGAGCGTCACCGGTGTGGCCGGCGACGAGGCCCGGCCGCTGCGGCTGCGCGGCGCGCGCGCCGCTGCAGCGGGCGCGGCTTGCGCAACGCCGGTCGTGCTGGGTTTTGTCTGGCCTGTTCTCGTACTGCTGCGTTTGCTGGCGCAGGAATTCGAGTCTGCCGACTCCGAGTTTCCCTTCTCACGCTTTGCACGTGCCGCCGCGGTCAGCCTCGAGCTCGCCGTGATCGCTGCGCTGTTGGCCGGGCTGCTGGCTGGCGCGCTCGCCTTTGCCTTGCGCACCCGGCCCAGCCGATCGCTGAGCTGGGCGGTGCGCGCGGTTTCGCTGGGCTATGCGGTTCCGGGTGCCGTGATTGCGGTGGGGATCCTGATCCCGCTGGCCTGGCTGCAACAGCGCTTTCCGCACGCCGGCGCCAGTGCGGTGGTCACGGGCACGGTGTTTGGCGTTCTCTATGCCTATCAAGTGCGCTTTTCATCGGTGGCATTGCAATCGCTCGAAGCGGGCTACGCGCGAATTCCGCAGTCGGTGGACGAGACGGCACGCATGCTGGGCGTGTCGCGTTGGCGTCTGTTGAGGGGGCTGCATGTGCCGCTGCTGCGCCGAGCCACTTTGGCGGCACTGCTGCTGGTCTTCGTCGACGTGATGAAGGAACTGCCTGCCACGCTGGTGCTGCGCCCGTTCAATAGCGACACCTTGGCCGTGATCGCCTACCAGCTTGCGCGCGACGAGCGCCTCGGCGAAGCCGCCTTGCCGTCGCTGGCCATCGTTCTCGTGGGCCTGGTTCCGGTGCTCCTGTTGTCAAGGGCGATGCGGCGTTGAGCTGCTGCGCTGCCGAGAATTCCCCGCAACCGTGGGAGCAATGGCGGGATGTCGTTACACGGCCAATGAATTCTTACAGGTGTAGGTTATCGGTGCCGCAGCCCTGACCGCATAGTCACTCGCCGCGGGCGTTGGCCCGCAGTGCGTCGCGAAGTAACGAAGCTTGAAACGTTCGGCGGCGTCGCCCTCTCTGGACGTTGAAACCTGCCTCATCACCGAGGTCCGCACCGCGGTGGGCACCGGTTCGGGAATCAGCAGGATCGCGAGCGCCAAATCCAGAGGCACGCCAGCCTTGCGCATTTGCCGGGCGACGTAGCCACAATCGCCCTCCGCGCTGATCAGTCGACGACGCCAAGTGCTGCGAAAGAATTCGCCTGCGACCAGATCGACATCCACCGTCAGCTCGAGCTGGGGGTCGGCGTGAGGGATGCTGAAGTACGACGGGTCGTGTGGCGCGTCGCGGTCGATCCAAGCCTCCCATTCGTCGAAGTTCGCGGGAGTCCACCCGCGAAGGGCTTCGGTTCGAACTTCAGGCGGTGCAGTCATGGCCAATGGCTTGCCCATCTCCGCGCGCGTACAGGTTGATGACGCGGCGCGAGTATAGGAAGCAATGGCCACGGCACGTGGCGTGGCCATTGC
>JBEBHW010000335.1:0-4838 GCA_040081145.1 Burkholderiaceae bacterium | reverse complement strand
ACGCCAAACTGCGCGGCCAGGATGAACAGCTCGCGCGCGACCTCGCCGAATTGCAGCGCAAGCAAAAAGACATCACGCAGAGCGTCGACGAGCGGGTGCGCAAATTCGAGCCGGTCAAAGTGTCGGTGGACGGCCGAGAGTTCCTCGCCGACCCGGACGAAAAGCGCCTCTACGAAGAAGCCATGGCGGTGTTTCGCAAGGGCGAATTCGACAAGTCGGCGACTGCACTCGCCGCGTTCGACCGGCGCTACCCGGTGAGCGGCTTCCACGAGTCGGTGCTGTTCTGGCTCGGCAACGCCCAATACGGCAAGCGCGACTACTCGGCGGCGATCAGCACGTTTCGCCAGCTCGTCTCGGTGTCGCCGGACCATCCGCGCGCGGCCGAGTCGCTGTTGTCGATTGCGAACTGCCAGCTCGAGTTGAAAGATCCGGTGCGGGCCCGAATCACGCTCGGCGAACTTGCCAAGGCCTACCCCAATTCCGAGGCGGCGCAGGCCGGCAAGGAACGGCTGGCGTCGATCAAGCCCTAGCACGGGCCCTCGAAGTGGCGCCCGATCTGGAGCGCCGCTTCGGCGGGCTGCGCCGCCTCTATGGCGAGCCGGGCTATGCGAAGATCCGCGCCGCGAGTTTTGCCGTCATCGGCGTGGGTGGCGTCGGCTCCTGGGCCGCCGAGGCCTTGGCGCGCTGCGGCGTGGCCTCGCTCACGCTGATCGACCTGGACCATGTGTCCGAATCCAACATCAACCGCCAGGTGCAGGCGCTGAGCGCAACGCTGGGCCAGGCCAAGGTGCTTGCGTTGCGCGACCGCATTGCCGACATCCACCCCGGCTGCGTGGTCCACACGATCGAAGAATTCGTCGATGCGCAGAATTGGCCGCAACTTCTTGCGCAGCCTGTCGATGTGATCATTGACGCGTGCGATCAATTGCGTGCCAAGGAAGCGATCGCCGCCGCGGCGCTTGGCTCGGGAATGCGTCTCGTGATCGCCGGCGCGGCTGGCGGCAAGCGGCAGCCGCACGCGGTGCATGTCGAAGACCTGGCGCGCGTCACGCACGACCCGCTGCTTGCCGCACTGCGCCAGCGCCTGCGCAAGCATCACGGCGCGCCGCGCGAGGGAACGCTCGGCCTGCGCTGCGTGTTTTCGCGCGAGGCGGTGCATCGCCCCGAAGGCGATGCGGACGTTGACGGCAGCTTGAACTGCAGCGGCTACGGATCGAGCGTTGCCGTGACGGCCACTTTCGGCATGGTCGCGGCCAACGTCGCGCTAGAATCCCTGCTCGATCCGCCAGGCCCGGCGGGCGAATGACGACGAACTTTTATACTTGCAGGCTTGCCGGGTTGTTAGCTCAGTTGGTAGAGCAGTAGACTTTTAATCTATTGGTCGTGGGTTCGAGTCCCGCACAACCCACCACCCGCGCAGCTCTACAGCGTGGCGGGTGCAAAGAAGAATTCAGGGGCTCTTAGCTCAGTTGGTAGAGCAGCGGACTCTTAATCCGTAGGTCGAGTGTTCGAGTCACTCAGGGCCCACCAGTACATACCCACGGTTCAGGCGTTCGCGCCTGAACCGTGGGCTTTTTTTGGATCAACGCCGCAATGGTGGACACCTGCTGTGCCAATCGGTCACGCGCTGGAACGCCCGGCCGGCTCGAACGAGCAGCGCTTCGTCAAGATGGCGTGCGACGAGTTGCACGCCCACCGGAGCGCCCGCGGGCGTGAACCCGGCGGGGAAGGTGAGGGCGGGGCTGCCGGTCGTGTCGAACGGGGCGGTGAAGTGGACGAGGCGGGTGAACCCTTCGGGGTCTGCGCCCAAGGCCTTCATGTCGGCCACGCTCAGGGGCGGCATCGGCTGCGCGGGTATCAGCAGCAGATCGATTCCCTGGAACAGCGCGGCGACGCGGCCGCAAAAGCGGCGCCGGCGCAACCAGATCTGTTGCAGGTCGAGCGCTTTCACCTCGCGTCCCATGTCGATGAAACCGGCGAGGCCCGGCCCGTAGGCGGCGCGCTGTGCTGGGAAGGTGGCCTGGTGCGCGACCGCGGTTTCGACTGCGCATTGCGGGCCCCAGTCGGCGATCACCTCGGTCGGGTCGGGGAAGGTGACGCTGCGCAGTTCCGCGCCGAGTGACGCGAGCACGTCGCGCACGTGGTCGAGCGCGGCGCGTGACACGGCGTGCACGCCGCTCGACGCATACGCCGGATCGACGCCGATGCGCACGCCGCGCAAATCACGGTCGGTGCCGGCCAGGTAGTCGGGAACGGGCGCTTGCAGCGCGGTCGGGTCGCGCGGATCGGCGCCGGCGATGATGCCGAGCACGGCGCCGCAGTCGGCGGCGCTGCGCGCCATCGGGCCCAGGTGATCGAGCGACGCGGCGAGCTCGAAGCAGCCGTTCACCGACACCCGGCCCCAGGTGGGTTTGAGGCCGGTGACGCCGTTCGCGGCGCTGGGAAAGCGGATCGACCCGCCCGTGTCCGAGCCGAGCGATGCATAACAAAGCCCGGCTGCGGTGGCCACGCCGGAGCCGCTGGACGACGCCCCGGACCACAGCGTGTCGTGCCAAGGGTTCACCGGCACGCGGATGTCCGGGTGGTGCTCCACCAGCGCGCCTTCCGTCAACTGCAGTTTGCCTAGCAGCACCGCGCCTGCATCGCGCAGCCGCGAGACCGCAGTGGCGTTGAACGCCGGTTTGAAATTGCGGTGGATCGGCATGCCCGCGGCGGTGGGAATGCCTTTCGTGAAGCACAGGTCCTTCACCGCGATCGGCACGCCGTGCAGCGGGCCGAGGATGCGGTGTTGCATCAACAGCTTCTCGGCGTCGCGCGCCTGTTCGAGCGCGAGATCGGGCGTGACGAGTGCGTAAGAGCCCAGGTGTTTGTCGGTCTGGGCGATTCGCTCGAGCATGCTTTGCGTGAGCTCGACGGGAGAGAGCTTGCGCGTGTGCAGGAGTCGCGCAAGTTCGCCGATCTCGAGGAAGAAGAGCTGCTCGTCGGTCATCGGCTACGCCGCATCAGGCGGTCTTTGCTTCGACGACACCCAGCTCGCGGATCATCGCCTCGCGCATCACGAACTTCTGCGGCTTGCCCGTCGCGGTGAGCGGAAATTCCGCGACGAAGCGGATGTGGCGCGGCACTTTGTAGTGCGCGATCTGGCCCTGGCAGAACGTGGCGATCTCCTGCGCAGTCGCGCTCTGACCGGCCTTCAGGACGATCCATGCACAAATTTCCTCGCCGTAGCGGGCGTCAGGAACGCCGAACACTTGCGCCTCCTGCACTGCGGCGTGGCGGTGCAGGAATTCTTCGATCTCGCGCGGGTAGACGTTCTCTCCGCCGCGGATCAGCATGTCTTTGACGCGCCCGACGATGTTGCAGTAACCCATTGCGTCGATCGTCGCCAGATCGCCGGTGTGCATCCAGTCCGCTTCGTCGATCGCTTCGCGGGTGCGTGGCTCGTCTTCCCAATAGCCGCGCATCACGCAGTAGCCGCGCGTGCAGAGTTCGCCGGATTGGCCGATGGGAACGATGCGGCCCGCGTCATCGACGATCTTCACTTCCACGTGCGGGTGGATGCGCCCCACAGTCGACACGCGGCGTTCGAGCGGATCGTCGACGCCCGACTGGAACGAGATCGGCGATGTCTCCGTCATGCCGTAGGCGATCGTCACCTGGCTCATGTGCAGTTGGCTAATCACCTGGCGCATCGTCTCGATGGGGCAGGGCGCGCCGGCCATGATGCCGGTGCGCAACGTGCTTACGTCGTGTTGCGCGAGACTGGGATGCGCGAGGATCGCGATGAACATCGTGGGCACACCGTGCAGCGCAGTGCATCGGTAGCGCGAGACCGCGGCAATCGTCTGCGCGGCGTCGAAACTCTCGCTGGGGAACACCATCGTCGCGCCGCTGGCCACGCAACTGAGCACACCCAGCACCATGCCGAAGCAGTGGTACAGCGGCACCGGAATGCACAGGCGGTCTTTCGCCGTCAGCGCCATCGCGTCGGCGCAGTAGCGCGCGTTGTTCACGATGTTGAAGTGCGACAGCGTCGCGCCCTTGGGCGAGCCGGTCGTGCCGCTCGTGAACTGGATGTTGATGGCGTCGTCGGGGTCGAGCTCGGCGGACAGCCCTGGCAGACGCATTCTGTGCGCGGGGCCGGCATGGCGAATGAAGTCGGCGAACTTCTGCGCGCGGGCCGGCACCGGGCCGTCGCCCAAGACGATGACATGCTTGAGGTGCGGCAGGCGGCGCGATTCGAGAACGGGCTCGATACCGGGCCGCTCCAGCTCGGGTGCCAGACCTTTGAGGATGCCCAGGTAGTCGCTGCTCTTCAGCGACCGCGCCATGATGAGCGCGCGGCACCTCACCTTGTTCAGCGCGTATTCGAGTTCCGAGCTTCGGTACGCCGGATTGATGTTGACAAGGATCGCGCCGATGCGAGCCGTGCCGAACTGCGCGAGCAGCCACTCCACACGGTTCGGCGCCCAGATGCCGACGCGGTTGCCGCGTCGGATGCCCAGAGCGAGCAGAGCTGCCGCGACTTCATCGGAGCGGCGCTGCAAGTCGTACCACGACAGCGTCACGCCGTCCGCGGCAAAGATCGCCGCGTCGCGCGCGCCGTGCGCGGCGACGCACTTGTCCAGGGCCTGCGAAATCGTGCGAAAGCGCAGCGGGTCGTCGCTGGCCCCTGAAACGTAAGACAGCGTGCCGTGCGGGCGCAGCCGCTCGTCTGCGCCGCCGCGCACCCAGCCTGAGCTGAAGGGGTTGCGTGCTGCCGAACTCATGCCTCGGTCCGAGCGATGGCCACCGGGCGGGATCTCAGTACTTGCGCCAATCGCCGGTCTGCTCGAACG
>JBEBHW010000334.1:0-4846 GCA_040081145.1 Burkholderiaceae bacterium | reverse complement strand
ACGGCGTGCGCTTTGCACGACACGATTTCGAACTCCAGGCTGACGAGCCAGGCGCCCGGACGCAACTCGCGCGCCGCCTTCGCCGCTGCGCGCGCCATGCTCTCAGGGCGTTGGAAGAGGTAGACCATGGCGTAGCTTGACCAGTCGGCAGCCCAGATGTCGGCACGCTCAATCTGCGCGAACTTGCAGCGCCAGGCGCAAAGCAGCGCCAACGGCCGGCTCCATTCGAGACCCCTCAGACGCGCCCGCGGATAGGCGGCGCGCAGCTCGATCAAGCCTGCGCCGAGGCCGCAGCCGGCGTCGACGATGCACGCGCCGTCGCCAAGCGGCGCGGCTGCGGGCAAGCCGCGCAGCGCGCCCTGCGGCGTGGGAAAGAGCGGCGCGTCGCGCCACGCCTTGAGGGGATAGAGCGCGGCGAGCAAGGCGAGCAGCAGCAGCCAAGTCCACGCCGGCAGCGCGGCGCTGAGTCCACTCGCGGCAAACGACAGCGGAAACCCGCCAGCCAGGAACGCCTGGCGCCAGCGGGTCGCGCCGAGCGGGGTGATGGCGCCCGCCGCACCGCCAAGGAAGGCGACGAATGCGGCGAGCCACAGCGTGACGCCGGCCGCGCGCAGGGCAAGGAACAGCGCCCACGCCAGCGCCCAGACGAGCAACGCGGGAAGCGGCCAGCGCAGTGGCCAACGCAGGGGCCACCGCGCTTCCCGGCCGGGTATCGAGAGCGCGGCAGCACTCGCGCCGGGATGATGCCGCTGCCGCACCGGTGCACTCACGAGCGGCAAACCAACGACGTGTGCCGCCGCCCCGGGCCGTTCAATACGAGCGCAGTTTGACGCGCAGCCGCGCGATCGACTGGCTGTGCAGCTGGCAGACGCGCGACTCGGTGACTTTGAGCACCGCGGCGATCTCTTTCAGGTTCATGTCGTGCTCGTAGTACATGCTCATCACGTACTGCTCGCGTTCCGGCAGGTGCTTGATGGCCTCGACGAGCGCCGCGCGCATGCGCCCGTCTTCCAGGCGCGCCAGCGGGTTTTCGGTCTCGGCGCCGACGTGGCGGTCCAGAAAGTCGTCTTCGCTGCCCGACCCCGTCATGTCTTCCAGGTAGACGAGCTGGGTGCCGCGCACCCGGCCCAGCAGCTCCTGGTAGTCGGCGAGCGTGAGTTGCATTTCCTTGGCGATTTCGCTTTCCACCGGCGCGCGCCCGAGGCGCTGTTCGAGCCGGTGCACTGCGGCTTCGATCGAACGCTGCTGCTTGCGCGTGCCGCGCGACAGGTAGTCGGTGCCGCGCAACTCATCGAGCATGGCGCCGCGAATGCGCTGCGTCGCAAAGGTTTCGAACTGCACCCCGAGCGCAGTGTCGAAGCGCGACAGCGCGTCGGTCAGGCCGATCATTCCCACCTGCACCAGGTCGTCGAGCTCCACGTTGGCGGGCAGTTTGGCCAGCATCTGGTGCGCCAGGCGGCGCACCAGCGGGCTGTATTGTTTGAGCATCGAGTTGACGTCGAGCTTGCCTTTGGCGGTGTACATCGTTGTTCTGCGCTCCGGGGGATCAATTCATCAATTCGGGGTGCGGCGCGCCGTGCTGCAGGGCGCCGCTCAGGCTGGCGGGCGCGCCCAGCCGAGGCCGCGCTGCTGCGCTCACGCCCGGGCTGTTCAGCCAATGCCGGGCCCAGCGCTGCAGCTCGGGCGGCGCAGCGTCGCTCGCCTGCGCTGCCGGATCGATGCGCAAGGCCTGGCGCACCGTCGCGTGCAAATAGAGTTCGGCGCACGACGCGAGTTGGTCGGCGATGCGCGCGGCGCGCGGCGACGTCGCCTGCGCGCCGAGCAGCACGTCGTGCACGAGCAGCGCGGAGCGCTGCGCGAGCAGCTTGAGCGCGCCGTACGCGTGCGTCACGCTGGTCGGACGGTCGTCGCACAGCAGCAGCGGAACCACGTCGCGGTGCGCCGCGTGGCGCGGGTCGTGGCGCGAGAACAGGCGGCACAAGTCGGCGGCCGGCGCGTGCACGAGCACGACGTCGATCTCGCCCGCTGGGCCGACGACTGCGTCGGCGATCGCATCGAGCAGCGCCGAAGTGAAGCCTTCGGCGTCGATGCAACACGCCGGCAGGCCGCGCGCCGCCAGGTAAGCGACGTGCGGCGACAAATGTTCGATGGCTCGGCCCAGGTCGACGAGCACCGTGGCGTCGGCCTGGGCCGCGCGTTCGCCGGCGTCGACGACGAGCGTGCGCGCCCCGTGCGAGCTGAAAGCGCTGCACAGGCGCTCCAGCATGAATCCGCCAAAACCGATGTGCGGGTTCGACACCACCGGAACGAAGCGCAGGCGATGCCCGGAAAAAAGCTGGCGCAGGCCGTGCGCTTGATCCAGCGGCTGCAGGTGTGCGCTGGGTCTGGACAGCGCGCCGCCGCTCATCGCCTGGCTCGTGGCTGCGTCATGCATAGGCCGCCCGCGCACTGCTCGCCCCGGCACCGCGCGCCACGGCGTGTTGCTGGGGGGCGCTGAAGATCAGGGGCAAGTCCTCGGACTCGAAGCGGTACGCGCTCCAGGCCGTGGCACGCATCGCAAGGTGCACCAGCACGTGCGAGCTGAGGCGGTGCCAGTCTTCCGGCACGCGCTGGCCGTTGGCCACGCCCAGCACCGGCAGCTTGTGGCGGATCACGATGTCCAGCGCCGGCGCGAGCTTCACGGCTTCGTCCATTTTCGAGAGGATCACGCCGCGTGCCAGCGGCGCGCGGTACGAGACGATCACGTCTTCGAGCGTCTCGCCCTGCGCCGCGGCGTTGAGCACGAGCAGCTTCTTGATCGACGCATGGTCCAGCATGTCGAGCAGCTCAGGCGTGCGCACGTCGCGCTGCGCCATGCCTGCCGTGTCGATCAGCACCATCTTCTTGCCGGCGAGCATCTGCAGCAGGTCTTCGAGCGACGCCTTGTCGTGCGCCGTATGCACCGGCACGCCGAGAATGCGGCCGTACGCGCGCAGCTGTTCATGGGCGCCGACGCGGTACGCGTCCAGCGTCACCAGCCCCAGGTGCGCAGCGCCGTACTTGGCGGCAAACGCGGCGGCGAGTTTGGCCGTGCTCGTCGTCTTGCCCACGCCGGTGGCGCCGACGAGCGCGTAGACGCCGCCTTCGTCTTCGATCGCAGGCTCGGCTTCGCCCGTCAACAGGTTGCGCTGCAGCACGCCGGCTGCCCATTGCGCTTCATCGGTGACGCTGGGCGCCATGTGTTCCGCGAGCTTTCTGATCAGCGCCGCGGAGAAGCCGCAATCGAGCAGGCGCTGCGTGAGCCGCGCGTGCGCCGGATGGCGCTGCAATTTGTCCATGAAGGCGAGCGCGCCGAAGCGGTCTTCGATCAGGCCCTTCACCTGGCGCAGCTCGGCCATCATCGCCTGCTGGTTGCGCTGCGCAGCGGCTTGCTCGGCGCTGGGTGCGGCGCTGCGCGGCGCTGCGGGCAGACCGACGTTAGGCAGGGGTGCTGCCGGGCGCGCTGCGACGGGCTGCGGCGCGCGCTCCGCGAGCGGCTCGAACCAGGTCGGGTCGCTGACCATCGCTTGCGGCAGCGCGATGGGTGCGCCGAACTGCGGTTCGTTGCCGTGCGCGGCGACTTGCGCCACATGCACTGGCGGCGCCACCGACTGCGGCGCTGCGGCGTCGCTGCGCGCCGGCGCCTGGCTCAGGACGCGCTTGGCGAGCGCCTCGCTCGCCTCTTCGCGCAGCGCGGCTTCGCGGCGCTTGAGCATGCGCTCGCGCACGTAACTCTGGAACGACATCGTGCTCATGCCGAGCTGGCCGATGTCTTGCGCGACGCTGGGCTCGGCGCGCGCGGCAGCAGTCATCGGCGCGGAGAACGCCGGCGCCGCCGGTGCCTGGCGCACTGTCGGCGAGCCGGCCGCGACACGTTCGAACTGCGCCAGGCTTTCCGGCGCCATCGCCACGACTTCAATGCCTTCCAGGCACGGTTTCGTCGAGAGCACGACGGCGTCTTCGCCAAACGCCTGGCGCACGCCGGCGAGCGCCTCGCGCGCGGTGCGCGCGGTGAATCGTTTGACGTTCATGCCGTTCCCCCTATCACCGAGCCGATGCGGATCGAATGCGTCTCAGGAATCTCGCTGTGGCTGAGCACGCGCAGGCGCGGCGCGGCGCGCTTGAGCAGCCTGGCCATCGGCGCGCGGATCACGTCGGGAACGAGCAGGCACGCCGGGTGCCCCAGGTCTTCCTGGTGGCGCGCCGAGTCGGCAGCGCTTTTCGTCAGGGTTTCCGCCACACCAGGGTCCAGCGCCGCGCCGTGAGGCGAATTCAAGGCTTGCGCGATGAGCCGCTCCAGGTCGGGTGCGAGCGCGATCACGTCGAGTTCGCGAACCGGGCCATAAATTTGCTGGACGATGCTGGAACACAAGTGCACGCGGATGCGCCGCGCCAGCTCCGCCGGGTCGGTGACGGTGGCGGCGTGTTCGGCCAGGCTTTCGACGATGGAGCGCATGTCGCGGATATGCACGCCCTCTTCGAGCAAGAGCTGCAAGACCTTCTGCAACGCGGCGATTCCCACCATCTTCGGCACGACATCCTCGATCAGTTTGGGAGCCAACTTGTTCACGTGTTCCACCAGTTGCTGGGTCTCGACACGACCCAGCAATTTGGCCGCGTGAACCTGCATCAAGTGTGAAAGATGGGTCGCCACGACGGTCGAGCAATCAACCACCGTATAGCCGGCCATTTGGGCAGCTTCGCGCTGCGCTTCTTCGATCCACACCGCGGGCAGGCCGAACGCCGGGTCGGTGGTGGCCGTGCCGATCAGGCGCTGCGTCGCGTGGCCCGGGTTGATGGCGAGAAACATCCCGGCAAACGCTTCCGA
>JBEBHW010000333.1:0-4851 GCA_040081145.1 Burkholderiaceae bacterium | reverse complement strand
CGTGCGCCGGCGCTGCAACTCGGCAGTCGCCGCTTCGCGGTGCTCGCCGGCCACTTCGCCTGCCGGCGCGCCGTCAAGGTCGATGCGCTGCGGCGCGTTCACCAGCGCCCGCAGGTAAGCCGTGCTCGTGGTGTGGCGGTGCAAGAACCCGGACAGCGTCTTGCGCGAAAAGACTCCTGGCGCACGCTCCTGGATGTCGGCCTGGATGCGAAGCTTCAGCGGTTGGGGCGCGCCCGGCGAAAACACCGCGGGGAACAACTCGGCAAGGCGCGCTGCGCACGCCGCAGGCGAAAGTTCGGGGACGGGAGCAACAACCGCGGCCGGGGCGCTGCCGACGGCGTCAAGCGGGGCGACGTCGGCCTGGGCTTCGATGGCGACGTCTGCGCCGGGCGGGTCTGAGTGTTCGAGCATGGGTAGCCGTTGCAGAAACGAATGCGTGCGATTGTCGCCCGTCAAAACCGGCTGCGCGCCTTGCGCTTGTCGAATTCGGCGAGTTGCGCCTTCAGCAGCAACAGCAACACACGCGCCGTGTCTTCGCTCATGCTGAGCACTGAGAGTGTCTCGCCAGCCTCCTCGGCATTGCCGCGCGGCGCCGACTGCGCTTGCACAAGCGCGTCGATGCGCGCCTTGATGACGCCGCGGTCGTTGCCCATCGCCTTCACCTTCTGCAATTCGATCGCATACGTTTTCATGCAAACTTCCCCGTCACACAGTCTCAAGGTCGCGATTCGCGACGGATCGATTGTCCGCGCCTTGGGCCAGGTTTCGGAGGAGCCATGTGCAGAAACATCAAGACCCTGTTCAACTTCGAGCCTGCGGCGACGGAACTCGAAATCCGCGATGCGTCGCTGCAATTCGTGCGCAAGCTGAGCGGCTTCAACGTGCCGTCCAAGGCAAACGCGCAGGCGTTTGACCGCGCCGTCGACGAAGTTGCAGCTGCGGCGCGGACCTTGATCGCCTCGCTCGTCACGACGGCTCAGCCGCGTGATCGTGAGATTGAGCTCGCCAAGGCGCGCACCCGATCCGCCGCGCGCTTTGGCGACGCGTAGAGTCGCCGCTGTGCGCGCTCGTTGCCAGCGCACGCGCCGTGCACCAGTCGCGGCGCGGCGCTGAGTTCGGTTTCACGAGCGGCGAGGTGCAGGTCGACATCGCGCGCGTCATGGCGCGCAAGGACGGCAAGCAGCCCTATACCGTGATCTCGCGCAACGTGCACATCCACCCGACGGTCACGGAGCTCGTGCCGACCCTGTTGCAGCAATTGCGGCCGGTGGTGTAACGCGGCCGGCGGGCAGACGCCACCGTCAACGCCGTGGGCCGTGGCCGAGCATGCCGAGCACGTCGCGAAGTGTCGCGCTGCCCACGGTACTCGACAGGTCCAGCACCTGGCTGCGGCTGTAGTAGGGGCTCAGGTCCAGGCCGACGCCGATGCCGTAGATCTCCACATCGTGCCGCTCGTGCGTGGCGACCACGTCGCGCAAGTGATGGTCGAGGTAGTGTGGGTCGTTGGCCAGGCTCGTCGCGCTGTCCATCGGCGAACCGTCGGAAATCACGAACACCAGGCGGCGCGTCGGCTGGTCAAAATCTTCGGCATTGACGTGCGCGTCGCGTGAGGGCGTCGCGAAGCGCCGCACCGCCCACTCCAGCGCTTCGCCGTCTATCCCTTCGCGGTACAGGTCAGTCTTGAGCAGAGCCGCCAGGCCAAGGCGCGCGCGCCGCCACGGCGTGTCGGCGTCCTTGAACACGATGTGGCAGGCTTCGTTCAACCGCCCCGGGTGGAGCGGCCGGCCGGCGCGCACCCAGTCGCGCTGCGCGCGCCCGCCGTTCCACGCGCCGGTGGTGAAACCCAGCACTTCCGTGGCCACGCCGATCTGATCGAGCGCGCGCGCGAGCAGGTCGACGAGCACGGCGACCGATTCGCTGTGCTCCTTCATCGAACCCGAGCAATCGATGAGCACATTGACGCGGCAGTGCGGCCTGGCGAGCCGCCGCTGCGTGCGAAACAAGCGGCGCTCGGCGGGCGAGCTGATCAGCTGCGCGAGGCGCCGGCCGTCGATCAGGCCTTCTTCCTGGGCGCTGTCCCAACCGTCGCGTGACGGCACGGCGAGCAAGGCTTGCAAGTCACGCGCCAGATGCGCCAGGTGGACACGCGCCCCGGCGACGCGCAAATCGAGCCGCTCGCGCAATTCCTTCAACTGCTCGGGCCGGGTCAACTCCGCCGCCTTGGCCTCGCGGTCGTAGGCCGTCGTGAAGACGCGGTAGGCGCCTTGCTGCGCGTCGAGCACGAGGCTGCGGCCACTGACTGCCGTGGCCACCGGGTCTTCGATCTCGTCACCCTGGTCGAGCAGCAGGCTGAACGCGTCCCAAGGGTCGGTGTCGGCTGCGGTGTCGTCGGCTGCTTCGTCGTCGGCGTCGGTGCCGATGCCCTTCAGCAAGCTGGCGACGTGGTTCGCGATACGCAGCGCATGCTCGGCATACGCCGCCTGGTCGGCGACGCTTCTGCGCAAGCCGGCCAGCGCCACGCCCAGGTCCGCGGCAAGGGCAAAGCGCGTCGCCTCCAGCATGTCTTCCGTCTCTTCGACGACCGCCTCGCCCATCACCCGTGCCCTGCACATCTGCGTGACGGTGTAGAGCAACAGCCCGCGCGCAGACTCGGTGCCGCCCGCGTGATGAAACGCCAGCGACCAGGCTTCGAAGCGATGCCGCAAGTTGTGCCGCACGCCGGGCAGACTGTCGGGCACGCAGGCCTCGCTGCGGAATTGTTCGAGCAACTCGAACAGCATTCGCGCCATGGGCTCCGTGGGGCACAGGCGCTTGTGCAACTGCGCATCGCTGTGCGCCAGGCGCAGCGCCAACCCGTCGGCAGCGCCGCGAAACGATGCGAAATCGTCGCTGTCCTGCGAAGGGTGCAAGTGCGGCGCATAGAGGGGCAGGGCGCGCCGGCCCCGGTGCAGGCGGCGGCCGCGAAAGTGCAGGTCAGGGATGCCGCTCAGCGCGCGGATCGACGCGGCGCACAGCTCTTCAATGTGCTGTTGCCGGCGGGCGCGGCTTTGCGCTTCAGTCATCGACGTGCAACTTCGTATCGCAGCTCGGCGAATCCGGGGCCGATGCGCCGGGCCGAGACGAGGTTCAGCGGCGGCGTCGTGATCTGGCGTGGCAACAACGGCTTGCCCGCACCCAGTGTCACTGAGCCGACTTGCACGATGAGTTCGTCGAGAAGCCCTGCGTCGTGGAATTGCCCGACGAGTTCTCCGCCACCCACAAGCCAGATGTTCTTGTCGCCCGCCGCTACGCGCATGTGCACATGCACCGGGCGAACATCGCCGTTCACGAAGCGAAGGTCTGCGGCTTCGATTTTCGGCAGCTGCCGCGTCGTGAAAACCCACGTTGGCTGCGCGTAAGGCCATGGCGTTTCGGCACCTGAGCCCGGCTTGATGACGTGGCTCAGCATCCATTCGTAGGTGGTGGACCCCATGGCCAGCGCGCCGACGTCGGCAATGAACTGCGGATAGCCCGTTTCATTGATGTCGCCAAGCGGAAACAGCCACTCCAGCGAGTCGTCGGGGGTCGCGATGAATCCGTCGAGGCTGGCTGCGGCGTAGTACTGGGTGCGCATGATGGCGGCGAGGCAGCTTGGCGAGCGGACGCAGCTTAACTCTGATGGCTGCACAGGTCGGCAGGGCCACCTGTCCCGGGGCTTTGCACCTGGCACAGAAAGTCCAGCAGAAGATGGCACGTCTTGCCGGGCTGTTCCTGTTGCAGCCAGTGGCCGGCGCCTGGCACCAGATGCACACCCAGCATCCGCGTGCAAGCGGTTGTTTGCATCGTCTCGAAGGCGCGGGGGCGCTGGTACACGCCCCAGTCGCTGGCGCCGGCAATAAAACACGACGGCACGTCGATCGTGCGCCCCGAGTACGTCTCGAGCTCGGCGCTGTACTTCGGATCGGTCGCGCATCGATACCACTGCAGCCCGCCCTGGAACCCGGTGCGGGTGAACTGCCTCGTGTACTCCTGCAACTCTTCATCGGGAAGCCACTGGCACGCGGCGACGCCGGAAGGCGACGGCATTTCGGTGGCTACCGTCTGCGCCATTCCTTTGTGCAGGTCCATGACGTAATAGGCGGGGAGCTTCGCGAGTTCGCTCGCACTCCACGACTCGAGCGGATAAGGCTTGTTCTGCTTCCAATCGGCGCTCTTGAAGTGGTAGTAGGCACGCAGGAACGCATGGACGCCTTGCGCGGCGTCCCGCATCTCGGGCCCAGCTTCGCGGGTGCTGTAGTACCACTGGTAGTGCTTGCGCGGCTGAGACAGCTTTGCGAGTTCGTCGTGGATGTCGGGGCCGGTTGCAGCGCGAGCCTGTGGCTGCGCGTTTGCCGTACCGAACGGCAGCGCAGGCGGGCCGGCAAACGGCGCGCTCATCAACACCACCGAGCGGAACACGTCTGGCCGAACCAACGAACACCATGCCGCCACCGGCGAGCCGAAGTCATGCCCGACCACGGCCGCGACGCTACGGCGGCCGAGCGCGGCCACGAGCCCGAGGACGTCTCTGACCAAGTTGAGAAGGCGAAAGCTCGCAACGTCGCCGTCATAGGCGCCGTCCCAACCCGTCGTGCGCCCATAGCCGCGCTGGTCAGGCGCGACGACGTAATAGCCCGCCTGCGCGAGCGGCAGCATCACTTTGCGCCAGCTGTACGCAAGCTCCGGAAAGCCATGCAGCAATACCACGCACGGCCGGGTTGCGTCTTCTTCGAAGCCCGCCTCCAGCACATGCATCGTGAGGCCGTTGCCGTTATCGATGAAGCGGGAGCGTATCCCGGCCGGCAGCGCGATAGCATCGTCAGCCGTCATGTG
>JBEBHW010000332.1:0-4856 GCA_040081145.1 Burkholderiaceae bacterium | reverse complement strand
GTGGCGAGCTGCGCAGGCAGCGGCGAACGCGAAGCATCGCGCGGCTCGACGCTGGCCGCACCATGCGCCGGGGGCTGCGCCCGGCTCGAGTCGAACCGAAACCACGCTAGCGCCGACCAAAGTGCCGCTTCAAGGCGTCAAACCCCGCCTGGAAGACACCGTTGCCGATGCTCTCGGTCAGCTCGCGCTCGCGGCCTTCGGCGCAATCGAACTCGGCGCTCCACTCCGCGAAGCAGCGCGCGCCGTCGGTGACCGGGGTGAGCTTGAGCGTGGCGATGTAGTTCTCCACGCCCATCGGGCTCTCCAGGATTTCATAGGTGCAGGCGAAGTCGTAGTCCGACAGCGCGAGCAGCCGCTCACGGATCATGCCGCCGTCGCGTGTATGGAAATGGCGGATGCAACCGACGCGGTCGCTCGGCTCGCTGTTCTCGATGCGGCTATCGGCGATTGCCGGGTGCCACTGCGGCAGCGCGTTGAAATCGCGAATGCGCGCCCAGACGGTGTCGGCACTGGCGTCGATCACGCTCGACGTGTAGACCTTGATCATGGGCTACTCTTTTGGCGCGGGGGTTGGCGACGCCGGGGGCAGCGCCGCCTGCGCGCCGCTCACGCTGCCCACCAGGCGCTGGATGTCGCCGCCTTCGATGCCGATCTCGCGCAGCAGCTGGTCGACGAGAGGTGCCTGGGCGCGAAAGCGCAACGCCGAGTTGACGACGCCGTCTGCAAAGTTGCCGCCGCCACCGCCATTCATGCCTTCGCCGCCGCCACCCCCCGAGCCGCCCAGGCCGTCGACATGCAGGATCTTGATGCCCTCGATGCGCTCCATCGGCTTCACCGATTCGCGGATGATGCCCTCGGCCTTCTCCACCAGGCGCATGCGCAGCGCAGACATTCGCGCTTCCGGCGTGAGCATGTTGTGCGCCTCGTTCATCCAGCGCTGCGCCTCGGCTTCGATTTCGGCGCGCACGCGCAGCGCAACGGTCTTGATCTGGTCTGCGTCGGCGTCGGCCTGCGCCTGCATGCGAATCGCCATGCCGCGATCGGCGCTGGCTTCCTTCTCCGCGCTCGCCGCGACCGTGAGGCGCAGCGCGTCGCGCTCGGCCGCCTGGCGCGCGCCGATCAATTCGATTGCCTTCTTGCGCTCGGCCATTTCCACCTCGCGCGCCGTGAAGACACGTTCCTCGGCGGTCACCGCGTCGGCACGCGCGCCGTCGGCGGCGGCCTGCGCTTCGCTTTGCGCCTTGCTCTCGCGCGCCACCGCGATCGCCCGCTGTTGCTCCGCAAGTTCGAGCGACTTGCGGCGCTCGATTTCGCTCGCCTGGACTTCGCGCTCCTTGCTGATGCGCTGCTGCTCGATCGACTGCTCGGAGCGGATGCGCGCCGTGTCGATCGCCTGCTTCGCCGCGATCTGCGAACTCTCGGCGTCCTGCTCGCGCTGCGCGCGTTCGGTCGTGACTTCGGCGCGCTGCCGGGCACGCGCGATCTCGACTTCGCGCTGCTGGGTGAGGCGCGCGTATTCGCCTTCGCGGTCGATCTCGAGCGAGAGTTTTTCCGCCTCCAGGTTCTTGTTCCGGATCGCGATCAACGTGTCCTGCTCGACATCGTTGCGCTGCTTCTTGCGG
Source organism: Burkholderiaceae bacterium (assembly GCA_040081145.1). GTDB lineage: Bacteria > Pseudomonadota > Gammaproteobacteria > Burkholderiales > Burkholderiaceae_C > JAEMQF01. Next base: position 3,234 of record JBEBHW010000332.1, on the reverse strand, counting down.
TGCTCGATCTGCTCGGTGAGGCGCGTCAGGCCTTCGGCGTCGAAAGCGTTGCTCGGGTTGAAATATTCCATGCCGGTCTGATCGAGCTGCGTCAGCGAGGCGGCTTCGAGCTCCAGGCCGTTCTTCTTCAGATCTTCGGCGACCGCTTCGCGAACCTTCTTCACGTAGGTGCCGCGCCTTTCGTGCAGTTCCTCCATCGTCATCTCGGCCGCCGCGGTGCGCAGCGCGTCGACGAACTTGCCTTCGATCAGCTCCTTCAGCTGCTCGGGCTCCATGGTGCGCAGGCCGAGCGTCTGCGCCGCTGCGGCGACCGACGCGGCTTCCGCGGCGACTCGCACGTAGAACTCGGCGATCACGTCGACGCGCATCCGGTCTTTCGTGATCAGCGCCTTGTCGCGGCCGCGGCTCACCTCCAGGCGCAGCGTGTTCATGTTCACCGGGATGACGTCGTGCACGATCGGTAGCACGAACGCGCCGCCGTCGAGCACCACCTTCTGCCCGCCCAGGCCGGTGCGCACGAAGGCGCGCTCTTTCGAGCTGCGCAGGTACAGCCAGTGCAGCAGCCAGACCGCGATGGCGACGACGATCGCGACGACGATCAGGCCAAGGATGAAATTGCCGAATTGGGCGCCGCTCATGATGCATTCTCCTGGGAGTGGTTCAACGCGCGATGCGCATGAAGCGCCGCGTTGTTTCGGTCAGTGCGATTTCGGTGGGCAGGCGTTCCATGGAACTCGCGCCATAGAAGCCGTCCAGGCCCTTGCAGTTCTTCAGGATGAACTGCGCGTCTTGCGGCGTGGCGATCGGCCCGCCGTGGCAGAGCACGATCACGCCCGGATTCACGCTGCGCGCCGCTGCCGCCCAGGCGTTGATCGGCGCGACGCAGGCGTCGAGCGCCGGCGCCGTGCCGGCGCCGATCGCGCCGCCGGTCGTGAGGCCCATGTGGCAGACGATCATGTCGGCGCCGGCGCGTGCCATGTCGCGGGCCTCCTGTTCGTTGAACACGTACGGCGTGGTCAGCAGGTCCAGGGCATGCGCGCGCGCGATCATCTCGACTTCCAGGGCGTAACCCATGCCGGTTTCTTCGAGATTGGCGCGGAAGGTTCCGTCGATCAGGCCCACGGTCGGAAAGTTCTGCACTCCAGAAAAACCGAGGTCGATGAGGCGGCGCAAGAATTGATCGGGAATCATGAACGGATCGGTGCCGTTCACTCCCGCGAGCACAGGCGTGTGCTTGACGACGGGAAGCACTTCATGCGCCATCTCGCAGACGATCTCGTTCGCATTGCCGTAAGCAAGCAGCCCGGCGAGCGAGCCGCGCCCGGCCATGCGGTAGCGGCCCGAGTTGTAGATCACGATCAGGTCGATGCCGCCCGCTTCTTCGCACTTCGCCGACAGGCCGGTTCCGGCGCCGCCGCCGATGATCGGCTCGCCGCGCGCGATCTTGGCGCGAAAGCGTTGCAACAGGAGTTCTCGGGCGATGTGGGGCATGGTGGCTCGGGTGCAGTCCTGTCATCCCGGCGCAAGCCGGGATCCACTGCGTGCGGTAAACGGTGGATCCCGGCGTTCGTCGGGATGACGATGCGTGGCGACTTCGTGCCATGCCGCGACGAGCGCGTTCGCAAACGCCTCGTCGTTGATGTGCAGCGGCAGGCGTTGCAGGCGTTTGTCGGCGCCGGGTCGAAAGCGCTGCTCGATTGCGGCGAACAGGGCTGCGTTCGCTGCGGGGTCGTGAAACGGCTGCCCGGGTTTGTCGATCGCCGACACACCGCCCTCGGGGATGAGGAAGCGCACCGGCCCGCGCATCGCGTTCAATTTGTCGGCGATGAATTCGCCGATGCGCCGGTTTTCGTCGGCCGTGGTGCGCATCAGCGTCACCGTCGGGTTATGGCGATAGAGCTTGCGGCCTTTGAAGCGTTCCGGCACGCTGTCCCAGGCGCCGAAATTCACCATGTCCAGCGCGCCGCACGAGCCGACGTAAGGCGTTGCATGGCGTGCGAACACATCCAGGCGCGTCGGCCCGGCGCTGAGCACGCCGCCGCCGATTTCGTCCGCAATCTCGGTCGTCGAGACGTCGATCACGCCTTCGAGCAGGCCAGAATCGACGAGTTTTTCCATCGACTGCCCGCCGACGCCGGTGGCGTGAAACACGAGGCAGTCGTAGTCGTCGCCGAGCAACTTGGTGACCGCCTGCACGCAGGGCGTGGTGACGCCGAACATCGTGAGCCCCAGCGCCGGTTTGATGATGGCGCTTTGCGCCACCGGGTGCGCGATCATTCCGGCCAGCGCGTGCGCGGCGTTCGCGAGCACGCGCTCGCTGATTCGGTTGATGCCTTGCACGTCGGTCACCGAATACATCATGCAGATGTCGCTCGGGCCGACGTAGGGGCGCGTGTCGCCGCTCGCCATCGTCGAGACCATGACCTTCGGGCAGCCGATCGGCAGGGCGCGCATTCCGGCGCTCGCGAGCGTCGTGCCGCCGGATCCGCCCGCGGAAATGATCCCGCCCAGGTCGCGGCGGGTGCGGACGAAGGCCTCGAACGCGAGCGCCATCGCGGCGACCGAGGCGCCGCGGTCGCCGCTGAACACTGCGGCCTCGCCGTGCGGATGGTGGCGCGCCACTTCGCGCGGGTGCACGTTCGCCGACGAGGGCTTGCCGCTCGTCGACAGGTCGACGCTGACGACACGAAGCCCCCGTTTTTCGAGGCACTGGCGCAGGTAAGACAGCTCCCGGCCCTTCGTGTCGAAGGTGCCGACGACGTAGGCGGCGCGCTCGCTGCTGCTGGCGACCGGGAAGTCGAAGACCCGGCCGAGCAGCGCTGCGGATGCGTCATCCCGGCGCAAGCCGGAGTCCATGGGGTGAGGCGCGCGATGGACCCCGGCTTGCGCCGGGGTGACGTTCGCGCTGCCCGCCGCCTGGCTTGATCCGGGCGTCGCGTCGCGCGAGATGTCGACCGCAGGCGCCGCCGTGCCACCGGCGTTCCAGCGGTTGAAGCCGCGCACCGAGCGGGGCGCCATGTCGTCGAGCGAGGGCGCTCCTTCGGCATGAGCGCGGCGCACGGTGTAGACCTGCGGCGCGGCGTCGGCACCCGGGGCTGCTACGGACGCGCGGCCTGCTGCGGGAACGCCGCCGGGAGTTTCGGGTTCGTCGGCGTCGCTGCTCGACCGCACGCCGAGCAGCCGCTCCTGCAACTCGCGGTCCGCCGCCAACACCGGGGCGGCCATCTCCTGCGT
>JBEBHW010000331.1:0-4861 GCA_040081145.1 Burkholderiaceae bacterium | reverse complement strand
CACGTCGGGGCGGTACATGTCTTCCGCGAACGGCGCCGGCACGACGAACTTGCCTGGCGTGACGACGCGAACGACGTAGAACACGTCGAGCGTGCGGCCGTCGAGGTCGGCGGCAACGACGAAGCGGTCGTCGCGGTATTCGCGATGCTTGATTCGCGCGTCGCTCATCGCGCCGGCGATGTTGACGTTCTCGACCTTGAACTCGCTCAATTGCGCGCCCTGCGCGAGATTCACGTTTTCCACTTCGAGGCCGGCCGGAATGCGGTCGACGATCAGGCCGTCCTTGATGCGCTGCCTGGCATTCACGCGCAGGCGCACGATCAGCATCTCGCCGGTCTTCAAGCGCCGCTCGGCCATCGGGTGGCCGTCCGTCGTCCACCAACTGCGCTCCAGCGCAATGCGGTCGTCGCGCGGCGGCAGCGGTTTGACCGGGTAGCCCTGGACCGAGACTTCGACGAAGAGCGGCTGGTTCGTCGCCTTGCTGGTGATGTTGATGCCACGCTTCAACGCCGCGGCGTCGAAGCTGCGCTGCTCCGTCGCTTTGGCGTTCAGCGTCTCGCTCTCGGTGCCGGCCTGCAGCAGCGCGCTCCACGCCTGGTCGGCGTCGCCGCCAGCGCTGCGCGCGGCGAGGAAGAGCGCGAGCCGCTCCTGCGTCGAGAAGTAACGCCGGCGCTCGAAATCGGCCGCGAGGTCGAGCAGCAGGTTCTCGCGTCGCGCATCCGCAATCGCGTGACGCACCAACAGCGCGTAGGCGAGCGCCTGGTCGCGGATGCGCGAGCCGTAATCGCCCAGCCATTCGCCCCCGCCGTAGCGGTCGTCGGCGGGCTGGATGCCGTAGGTGAGCAGCATCGCGTCGTCGAACGCCTGTTTCGCACGCGTCTCGTCGCCCATCAGTTTCAGCGCCAGGCCGAGGTGGATCAGCGCCAGGGGAGAGCGCGCATTGCCGCGGTACTGGTCGTGTAGCGTGCGCAGCGTGGCGAGTGGCGCCTTCTGCTCGCGCGCCAGGATGTAGCCGATGTGCGCGGCTTCGGCGAGGCGCTGGTGCGCCATGCGCAGCGTTTCGACTTCGCGGTAGTCGGTGGCCCGGCCCGACGGATCGCGGCGCAATTCTTTGGGCGGCTTGGTCTGGAAACCGGGCGAGCGCTGAAACTGCTCGAGCAGCGAGCCCATCGCCTTGTCCTGCATGTTCTGCGGCACCGCGAAGCCGGCTTCGCGCGCGTCTTGCAGGAAGCCGGCAACGTAGGCGCTGAGCCAGGCTTCGTAAGGGCTGCTCGAACTCCACAAACCGAAGCCGCCTTGCGGCTGCTGCATTCCGGAGAGGCGGCCGAACGCCATGTCCAGGCGCTTGGCGCGTTCGTCGCGCGACAACGGCGTCATCTTGAACGCGGCGGCCGCCGCTTCGTCGATGAACACGAGCGGGTAGGCGCTGCTCGTCGTCTGCTCGAGGCAGCCGTAGGGGTACATCAAGAGGCCTTGCACCGCGTCTCGAACGTCGATCGGCGGTTTGTTCGAGACCGACACGTTGACGCTCGTCGAGCCGGCCCAGAGCGCGTCGGCGAGCGTCGCATCGAGCTTGACGACGCCGTCGGGCTCGATGCGCAGGCGTCGCACTTCGCGCACCAGCGGCGTCGCGGGCTGCACCTGCAGCGCGGCTTCGCGAACGATTTTGAAACTGCCGGCGCTGACGGCGAGCTTGATCGTCGCCAGGCCGAACGCATCCGTCGCGCGTGCCGTGTAGCGCAGGATGCTGCGCTGCTTGTCGGCGAGTTTCAGAACGCCGGTATTGCCGGTGATCTCCAGCGGCTTGCCGGCCTCGATCTTGACGCGCACCTCTTGCGCGCTGCCTGAAAGGTTGGTGACGTCGAGCGCAATCGTCGCCGTGTCGCCCGGTGCGATGAAGCGCGGCATCGCGAGTTCGGCGACGATGGGCGCGGCGATCACCATCTCGCCCTGCGCGTTTGCATACGCATCGGGCGTGCTCGCCACCGCCATCAGGCGCAGCGTGCCGTTGAAGTCGGGCAGGGTCAGCGGGATCGTCACCTCGCCGTTCGGATCCACGACCACCGGGCCGCTGAACAAATCGACGAGGCGCACCTTGTTCGGCAGGCTGCGAGTTTCGCGTTTCGCCGCGTCGCCGCCGAAGCGCTGCTTCGCGACGTTGCCATCCATTTTTTCGATCAGCTTGCCGTACAGGTCGAGCACGTCGGCGCCGTAGCGATGTTTGCCGAAGAAGTAACTTTGCGGATCGGGCGTGGCGTAGCGCGTGATGTTGAGAATTCCCACGTCCACCGCAGACAGCGTGACGATCGCCTGCCGTCCCACCGCCTTGCCCGTGCTGTCGCTGAGCTTCAACTTCACGGCGACGCGTTCGTCCGGCGTGGCCTTGGCCGGAGCGTCAAGCGCAAGTTTGAGCTTGCGCGCCTCGCGCGACAGCGGCAGGTGAATCAGGCCGAGTGCGCGTGACGGCGTGACCCGGTCCCCCGCGCTGCCGGGGCGGAAGGCGATCACGCCGATGTAGAGGTCGTGGCGCGCCCAGGCCGCGTCGACGGGAATGTTGATGCGCGTCCCCGACGTGCGCACTGCGACCCGGCGCTGGTAGAGCACGCGGTCGCCTTCCACTGTGACGAGGGCTTCGCCGTCGTGCGGCGGCGTGATGATCAGCGACGCGCTGTCGCCGCCCTTGAACGGCGCGCCCTCGAGCTTGAGCTGCACCCGGTCCGGGCGGTTGCCGATGTCGTCGGCGTCCTGCGCGCCCCAGCCGGCGTAGAAGCGGTAGCGCGCGACTTGACGGGTCGTCGGATCGGTCAGCTCCAGGCGGTAGCGCCCGTAACCCACCGGCAGTGCGATCTTGCTGCGCGCCGGCAGCGCGACGCTGCGCGCTTCGGCGATCTCTTCTTCGACGTTGAAGCCGCTGTTCCAGCCGCGGTTGTCGTCGTAGCGCCAGTACCAGCGGCGCTCTTCGCGCACCAGGCGGATCTGCACTTCCTTGGCGGCGATGAACTTGCCGCTCGCATCGACCCGCGTCAGCTCGAACTCGGCCAGACCACCTTCCTGCACGACATCGCGGTCGAAAAGCGGGCGCAGCCCGATCAGCTCGGGCGCGGGCCACCACACACGCTCAATGGATCGCGCCACCGGCCGGCCACCCGATTCGAGCAGGCTGAAGCTCGCGCGCACCTTCATCGGCGAGCCACGCTGCGCGGTGTCGACCGGCACCTCGACGCTGGCCTTGCCGGCTTCGTCAAGCTCGACTTCGGGCAGGTCCTGGCGCTTCTTCGCAGGGTCGTCGTTCACGTCGCCGAAGATGAAACCGGGCCACGCTTGCGGCAGCGCAAACCGTTCGCGCTCGGTGTTGACGCTGCCGAGCAGCCGGTTCCCGGAAGTCGGCGCGCCGTAGAGGTAGTTGCCCTCGACGGCGACGCTGAGCTTCGCCGCGCCTTGCAGCACCAGCTCGGGGGCTTTCAATTCGAGCTTCATGCGCTCGGGCAGGAACTCCTCGACCTGGAAGCTCCACTGCGCGTCGGCGCGTTTCGCTGCCGGGTCGGTGCGCGCCTCCAGCAGCCAGCGGCCGGTGGGTGCGTTGCCGGGCAAAGCGAGCGCGTGCTGGTAGTAGCCAACGCCGCTCGGATGCGGCTGGATCAGGTGCGTCGCCTCCTTCTCGCCGTCGGGTTTTTTCAGCACCAGCGTCAGAGGCAAGGAACCGGTCGCCGGCGCGGGCAGGGGGTTGCCGTCGGCGTCGCGCGCGAGCACCGAGACGCTGAAGGTTTCGCCCGGCCGGTACAGGTCGCGTCCGGCGTAGACGAACAACTTCTGATTGCGCGACGGATGCCCGGCGACGTCGAACTCCGACAGGTCGAGCGCCGGGTCGGCCAGCGCGATCACGCTCATCTCGGAGCCCTTGCGCGCGAGGATGATCCGCGCCTTGTCGGTCTGGCCGGCGAAGACGGCGTGGCCCAACGAGTCGGTGCGCGCCTGGGCGAGCGACTTGCCGGCCTCGTCGAGCAGGTTCACGTCGATGCCGTTCATCGCCTCGCCGGTCTTCAGCGAGGTCGCGAACACGTCGGTCTGCGCTGCGTGGCGGCGTGCGTGCAGGCCAATGTCGGTGACGTAGAAGTAGGTGACCTGGTAGTCCCAGCCGAAGCGCCCGGGCGGGTTCATCACGGCGACGTAGACGCCGGGTTCCTGCAGCTCCTTCACGCGCTCAACCGGGAGGAAGCTGACGTTGCGGCGGTTCGCTCGCGAATCGGTCGCGAAGCGGCCGAGGTAGACACTCTTGGACGTGGCGCGCAATTCATCGAGCTGCCATCCGGACACCGTGCCCTTGAGGCGCCTTTCGCCCGCCGAATGGTCGTAGCCGCCATCGGATTCGCCGTTCTCTTCGCCTTGCGCAACCCGGCGCTCGCGCCGCCCGCCGACGCGCTCGAGAAACCCGGCGAGCGCATTCGCTTCGACGCGCAGGAACTGCACGTCGACCTCGGGCGTATTCACCGTCACGACCGGCAGGCCGCCGTTCTGCCCGGCGGGCAGCACGGTGCCGCGGCTCGCGAAGTAGAACGACACCGGCATCGCCTCGGTTTTCGCGCTGCAACTTTGCGCTGTGGCCAGCGTGGCGCCGCCGACCGCGGCGGCGAGCTCGGCGGCGAGTTCGATGCGCACGTTGCGATCCGGCGTCACGTAGGGCAGATAGAGAATCCGCGGGTTGTCGCCGAGCACCCAGCGCGCGTCGAGTGGCTTTGCGGTTTCGAGTGAGTCGCCCTCCGAGGCCCGGGCCAGCTTCGCCCAGTCCTGGGATCGCGCCAGCGGCTGCGTGAACATCACCGCGATCGCGGGTGCGCCGTCGAACAATCGCGCCTTGCAGTCG
>JBEBHW010000330.1:0-4861 GCA_040081145.1 Burkholderiaceae bacterium | reverse complement strand
GGCGTCGCCGGTGTGGATGCGCGTGACCGAAAGCACCGCCGTGTCCACCGGCGCCACGTTGCGCGAGACGATGCTTTGCAGGCTCACTGCGATCTGTGCCGCGGCCAGAGCCGTGTCAATGCCGGTCTCGGGCCGCGCACCATGGGCGCCCTTGCCGGTCACGTGAATGTCGAAGAAGGCACCCCCGGCCATCATCGGCCCCGCGCGCACTGCAAAGCGGCCGACTTCCAGGCCAGGCCAGTTGTGCATGCCGAACACGGCCTCGCAGGGAAAGCGTTCGAACAGGCCGTCGTCAATCATCGCCATCGCGCCGCCCAGCCCTTCTTCGGCCGGCTGGAAGATGAAGTTGACGACACCGTCGAAGCGCCGGGTACGGGACAGGTAGCGCGCCGCGCCGAGCAGCATCGAGGTGTGCCCGTCGTGGCCGCACGCGTGCATCACGCCCTTGTTCACGGAGCAGTGGCCGAAGCGGTTGAGCTCGAGGATCGGCAAGGCGTCCATGTCGGCGCGCAGGCCCATGGCGCGGCGGCTCCGGCCCGCCCGAAGCACACCGACGACGCCGGTGCGCCCGACGCCGCGGTGCACCTCATCGAAGCCGAAAGCCTCGAGCTTGGCCGCCACCAGTTCGGCGGTGCGGTTCTCCTGGAAGCCGAGCTCCGGATGGGCGTGGATGTCATGCCGCCAGGCGGTCATTTCGGCGTGCAGGGGAGCGAGCAATTCGGCGCTAGACATGGCCAGGGCAACTGGGGTTGGCGAGCTGCCATCGTAGCGGGTCGGCGCGAGCATGGAATGGACCGGGCTTGGCCGTTCGCAGGCAGGCTGCGCTGAGCCATGAGTCGCGGGCCTTCCAGGCCGAGTCAGGCCACCTTGCCGCGCGCCGTGATCGTCATTCGGTCGACGATCTCGTCGCCGCGCACCGCGAGCACCGTGTCGAACAGGTTGCTCACCGGGCACACATGGTTCGGCAGGATTCGCACGACTTCGCCGACCTGCGGAATTTGCGGGCAGTTGGAAACGTCGACGAAGCCGTGTTCCTCGGCGAACCTGGTGAGCCGCGCCTGCGGGTAATCGACGAGCAGGCCGTGATCTTGAAAGCTCAGCAGGTCGGAGCTGAGTGTCTTCGATCCGGCGTCGACCATCACGCGGCCCGGCTCGGGGTGGCTGACCACCGTCGCGTAGACGAACAGCGCGCAGTCGGCGAGCGTGGCAGCGCCCACCTTGACCATCTGCCGGTCGTTGTAGAGGTAGGTGCCGGCGCGGTATTCGGTTTCGCCCAAGGCGCCGATGCGACCCCAGTTCGGCGTTCCGCCGCTGCACAGGGTGCGCACCTGAAGCCCGTATTTCGCGCAGGCCGCGCGCGCTGCGGCGACGAATTCGACCGAAGGGCTCAGGCCGCCATCAGGCGGGTAGAGCAGCAGGCCGTCGAAGCGCAGTCCGGGCAGGCTCGCCACATGGCGCGCGAGTTCGGCCGCCGCGTCGGGCGTGGTCACGCCGCAGCGGTGGCGGCCCGTGTCGCACTCCACCAGCACGGCCACGGGCTGTTCCAGGCCTTGCAGCGCTTGCGCGTAACCGTCGGCCACAAGCCGGTTGTCGCAACTCAGCGTGAGCTTCACGCGCTGCGCGAGCGCGCGCAGGCGCGGCTGCTTGGGTGCGCCGAGCACGTTGTACGAGATCAACAGATCCTTCGCGCCGATGTCGGCCATCGCCTCGGCCTCGCCGAGTTTCTGGCACGTGAGGCCGATCGCGCCTGCCTGCAATTGCAGCTTCGCCATCGGCGGCGACTTGTGGGTTTTCATGTGCGGCCGGTTGCCCACGCCTGCGCGCTCGCACGCGCTTTGAAGGCTCGCGATGTTGCGCTCGGCCACGTCGAGATCGACGACGACTGCGGGCGTATCCAGCGCCGCGGCCAGACGCTGCGGGAACGGTTTCATGGAGTCATCTTTCATGTTGACGCGCGTGAAGTTGAACTCCGTGGCAGCGGCGCGGCGCACGTTTGAGCTGCCTATGCGGCCACCGCACGCCCGAACGCGCGCTCGAAGCGCCGCGCATACGCAGGCCAGACCTCGGGGTTGACGAGCCTCTGCGGGCGCGCGCCGGCGGCCAGCGCGAGCGCCTGCCGTGCGCCCATGGCCGCCATTTCGCGGCGCGAGTCGTGCGTCACGCCGGCCACGTGGTTGGTCGCGATGACGTTGTCCAGGCCGAGCAGCGCATGCTGTGCCGCGGGCGGCTCGACGTCCCACACGTCCAGACCCGCGCCGCCCAGGTGCCCGCGCACGAGCGCGTCGAACAGCGCCGCCTCGTCGTGGATGCCGCCGCGCGACGTGGTGATGAACAGCGCGCCGCGCTTCATCGCGGCGAATGCCGTGGCGTCGATGAAACCGCGCGTCGAGTGATTCAACGGGCAGTGCAGCGACACCACATCGGCGGCTCGAAGAAGCTCCGGCAACGTGACGGGCTGCGCGCCGCGGCGCCGGATCTCCTCCGCCTCGAGCAGCGGGTCGCTCGCCAGCACTTTCATGCCGAACGCCGCGCCGAGCTGCGCGACGCGCGTGCCCGTGTGGCCGATGCCCACCAGCCCGAGCGTGCGGCCATTCAGGTCGAAGCCCAGCGTCTGCTGGCGCGTGAAGCGTTCGCCGCGGCGCAGGCGCCGGTCGATCTCGCCGATGCGCTTGGACAAGCCAATCATCAACCCGAACGTGTGCTCCCCCACCGCAATCGCGTTGCTGCCGGCCTGATTGACGACGCACACGCCCGCGGCGGTACACGCCTCGACGTCGACCGTGTCGTAGCCGGCGCCGAAGGTCGTGACCGCGAGCAGATTCGCGCAGCGCGCGAGCAGCGGCGCGCCCGCAAACCATTGCGCGGGCAGGTCGTCGCGCGCCGATGCCACGTGGTAGAGGTGCGCGCCGGCCAACGCCTGCCAGGTCGCGGCGTCCCCACCCTGCGCGGCGCAGACCTGGAGCGACACGCCGGGTGCGGCGGCGACGCGGGTGTCGAAGGTCGGATCGATCGGCAGATCGAGGCGGGCGATGCAAAAGCGCTCGCCGGGAAATGGTGGGCTCACGGCCATGGCACGCCGCTCGGGCGCGTTCAAAAAGGGTGTCGATTATGGGGCGCCGCTCAGTACCGAACCTGGCGCAGCCGATCCCAGTTGCTGGGGCCAAATTTCAAGGCCGAACCCCTTCCTGCACGCGGAATTGGATGACACACTGGGCAACCCCCTGACGCTTCGGCCTCGGGGTGCGACGCCCGAGCAACCACCTCTTACGGAGACAAGCATGAGCGAAATGACGCCGACCGCGCAAGTGGCCGACTGGCTGGCCGCACTCGATGCAGCCCTGACCCGCGGCGACAGCGCCGCAGCCGCCAAACTCTTCAACGACGAGAGCTACTGGCGCGACATGGTGTCGTTCACCTGGAACATCGCCACCGCCGAAGGCAACGCGAAGGTGCTCGAGTTGATCGAGCAGGCCGTTCTGCCCGCCAAGCCCTCCGGCTGGCAACTCGACGGCGAGGCGACTGAGGCCGGCGGCGTGACCGAAGCATGGATCCGCTTCGAGACCGCCGTCGCGCGCGGCTACGGCCACCTGCGCCTGATGGGCGGCAAGTGCTGGACGCTGCTCACGACGATGACCGAACTGAAAGGCTTCGAAGAGGCCAAAGGCGCGACGCGCGACAAGGGCGTGGTGCACGGGGCTGATGCGAACCGCAAGACCTGGCTCGAGCGCCGCGCGCAGGAAGAGGCCGAGCTGGGAATCAAGACGCAGCCGTATTGCGTGATCATCGGCGGCGGCCAAGGCGGCATCGGCCTGGGCGCGCGCATGCGGCGCCTGGGCATCCCGACGATCATCGTCGAAAAGAATCCGAAGCCTGGCGACTCCTGGCGCAATCGCTACAAGAGCCTGTGCCTGCACGATCCCGTCTGGTACGACCACCTGCCCTACCTGCCCTTCCCGGACCACTGGCCGGTGTTCGCCCCCAAAGACAAGATCGGCGACTGGCTCGAGATGTACACCAAGGTGATGGAGCTCAACTACTGGAGTTCCACGACCGCGAAAAACGCGAAGTACGACGAAGCGAAGAAGGAATGGAGCGTCGAGGTCGAGCGCGGCGGCAAGACGATCACGCTGCGTCCCAAACACCTGGTGCTCGCCACCGGCATGTCGGCCGTACCGAACATGCCCAAGGTGCCGGGAATGGAAGACTTCAAGGGCGATCTGCACCATTCGAGCAAGCACCCCGGCCCCGACGCCTACAAGGGCAAGAAGTGCGTCGTCATCGGCTCCAACAATTCGGCGCACGACATCTGCGCGGCGCTGTGGGAAAGCGGCGCGGCCGAGGTGACGATGGTGCAGCGCTCGTCGACGCACATCGCGCGTTCCGATTCACTGATGGACCTGGCCCTGGGCGGTCTGTACTCCGAAGCCGCGGTGAAAGCCGGCGTGACGACCGACAAGGCCGATCTGATCTTCGCCTCGCTGCCGTACAAGATCCTGCCCTCGCTGCAGGTTCCGGTCTACGAGGAGATGGCCAAACGCGACGCCGATTTCTACAAGCGCCTGGAGAAAGCGGGTTTCATGCTCGACTTCGGCGAAGACGGCTCGGGCCTGTTCATGAAGTACCTGCGCCGCGGTTCGGGTTACTACATCGACGTGGGCGCGAGCGAGCTCGTGGCCGCCGGCAAGATCAAGCTCAAGACCAAGGTGAGCGTCGAGCGCATCAAGGAGCGTTCGGTCCAGTTCAGCGACGGCAGCGAACTGCCCGCCGACCTGATCGTCTTCGCCACCGGCTACGGTTCGATGAACGGCTGGGCCGCGCAGCTCATCAGCAAAGACGTGGCCGACAAGGTGGGCAAGTGCTG
>JBEBHW010000329.1:0-4877 GCA_040081145.1 Burkholderiaceae bacterium | reverse complement strand
CTCAAGCTGGGTTCCGATTGATCCGATTAGCCACTCCAAGCCTGGGATGCGCTCGGCTGCGGCAATGAACTCGCTGACCGCGCCAACCGTTTCGAAAATCACAACGAGGTCTGGGTCGCTGTTGTTCGCGTTAACCTGCAACTCAAGACGTCGTGCGTCGAACGCGGCTTGCAGCGACCGGAACCGGGGATCCAGCCTCTCGGTCTGTCGGGCATGCCCTGGGAAATGCGGAGTGGGGATTCGTCTTCGTTCGAAGACCTGCCGCTCAACGCGCGCAGGCTGCGGGAAGATCAGGAGGGGCAACTGCCCTCGGTTCTCGCCCGGCAAACCTTACCGCCCGGTCACATCGCCGATGGATGCGCGCAGTTTCCATTGCACGATCCGATCCGCAACGATCGTCTTGATGTCGCCCGAAGGCAGCGCCAGGACATAGCGTCTGTGCACGTCCTCGCAGAACTGCTCCAGGTCGGAAAAACTGGTGACCTTCAGGCGCGTCGCGAGCGTCTTCGGCGCCATACCCAGCGGTACATCGAGCCGGTTCTGAAAGCGTTCGAACCACTGCGTGCGCTGAGCCAGCGTCGGTGCGGGCAGGGTCAGACGCAGCTGAAAGCGACGCCAGACCGCACGATCGAGCAACTCGGCATGGTTGGTCGCCGTCACCACGACCACATGGCTGGGCAGTCCGTCGATTTGCAGCAAGAGCGAACTGACCACGCGTTTGATTTCCCCGGTTTCGTGGGTGTCGCCTCGCTCCTTGCCCAGCGTGTCGAACTCGTCGAAGAAGAGAACGCAGTGGTGCGTGCGGGCGAAGTCGAACAGCCGTTTCAGCCGGCCGCTCGTTTCTCCCAGAAAACTGCCCACCACCGCCTCGTAGCGCACCACAAAGAGCGGAACCATCAATTCGGAGGCAATGCCTTCGGCCAAGGTCGTCTTGCCGTTGCCCGGGGGCCCCGACAGCAGCACCCGATGACGCGGTTCGAGGCCATAGGACCTAAGCAAGTCCGTGCGTTGCTGCTCTTCCACCAATTCACGCGCAGCAGCCTTTACTTCGTCGGCCAGCAGGATGGAATCAAGCGTGCGCCGCGGCTGTATCTCGTACAACAAACCGCCGTGGCCACCATCGAAACTGCGAACGACCTCCGGACTTTTGGGCTGCGGCGCGACAGCACGCAGATTTTCCTCCAGCCGATCGGCAAGCAGTGTGTGGCGCTTGGCGCGTTCCTCTGCTGCGATGGCTTCTACAGTCGACCGGAACATCTTCTGATCGCCTTGCGTGCCAGCGCGCACGAGGTTGACGATGAGATCGGCTCTCGGCATGTGCTTCGCCTCTAGGGGTGTTTTTGAGTATAGCGGCCGGACTTCTCGGGACATCCAGTTGCGCACCTCAGCTGCGGCCCATCTCTCGCACCCGTCGGTGGCCACTGATAGGACTGACAAAGGACAGCTTCCGCACAAACCTGCCGTTCCCCGCTCGATGCCGCCCGGCAGCAAAGGGTCGAACTCGCGCATTCGGGCTGAGGGCTCGAACGATAGCGATCCGCGTCCAGCGGTCGTTCGAGCGCTTGGGTCCAACGCTCCCTATGTCGCCATTGCAGCCGCCGCGCGTTGCCCGCTGCCACCCACGTTCGGCCAAGCCCGGACATAGCCACCACCAGGCACCCCTAAACTTGCGGACTCTGATCACGTCAGATGCGAACAGATGCCCGCCGCCTCAGCCCACCCCCTCACATCCCAGATCATCGCGACCGAAGCGCAGCTGCGTGCACTCATCGGTGAACCTGCGCAGCTCACCTGCGCGAAGATCAGCGATCGACTGAACTCGATGACGCGCCTGTTCGTCGAGCGATCGCCCTTCGTCTGCGTGGCCACCAGCGATGCTGCGGGAAACTGTGATCTGAGCCCGCGCGGCGATCCCGCGGGGTTTGTCCGCATCCTCGACGACCGCACCCTGCTCATTCCGGAGCGCCCCGGTAACCGGTTGGCGGACTCGCTGCGAAACATGCTTGCGAACCCGCGTGTGGGTTTGCTGTTCATCGTGCCAGGGGTCACCGACACGTTTCGCGTGAATGGCCGCGCAACGATTACCACCGACACCCGATTGCTCACCCCTTGTACTGTGGAAGGCAAGCTGCCCTTGCTCGGAATCCTGGTGGACATCGACGAGGCTTACACGCAGTGCTCGAAGGCGTTTCTCCGCTCGCACCTGTGGGATCCGTTGCGCTTCATCGACCCCGGCACGATGCCCACCGGCGGGCAGGTCCACCGTGCCATCCAGGGCGAGCAGTTCGACGCCCAGCTGTACGACCAGGAGCGCGCGGAGCGCTACCGGCGCCGCGTTGGCTTCTATTGAGCGCAGCGCGGCTTCTCGATCCGGCCCGTTCGCTGGTTGACGGCGCGATAGTCGCACCGCAGCTTGGGGCCTGCCCCCGGCTGAGCATTGCCCGTTTCGAAGCGCCACCGCATGCTCATTGACATCGGCCCGTTGCGCCACAACGCGGGTTTCCGCAGGCTCTTCGCCAGTCAGTTCATCTCCGGCCTGGGCACCATGGTCAGCTACGTGGCCGTGCCTTGGCAGGTGTATGAGTTGACCCGCTCCAACGCCTTGGTCGGGCTGCTGGGGCTGGTTCAACTCGTGCCGGTGGTCGTTTGCGGGCTGCTGGGCGGCGTGGTGGCCGACCGGGTTGACCGCAAGCGGCTCCTGATCGGCTCGGAGGCACTGATGGCGCTGTGCGTTGCAGGCCTGCTCGCCAATTCGCTCACGGCCACGCCGAGCACGTTCGCGATCTACGCGCTGGTGGCGGTGCTGCAGGGCGCCAGCGGCTTCCACAGGCCGCCGCTGGAGGCGTTGACGCAGAAGCTCGCGCGGCCGGAGGAATTTGCAGCGGTCTCAGCGCTTTCCTCGGTGCGCGGTACGGTGGGGATGGTCGCCGGGCCGGCGCTTGCCGGGTTGCTGTTGGCGCGCTGGGGGGCGGTGGGCGCCTACCTGTTCGACTTCGCGACCTTCATCGCGGCACTGTTCTTCCTTGCCCGCATCCCGCGCGAAAGGATCGGCCATGTGGCCGCGCCGGACGAACCGGCCGGCCCGGGCGAGCGGCCGCATCTGCTGGCCGACCTGGCCGAGGGCCTGCGCTTCGCGCGAGCGCGGCCCGAGCTGATGGGCACCTACATCGTCGATATCGTGGCGATGGCCTTCGCCTTCCCGATCGCGCTGTTCCCGGCGATGGCGGCAGCCGATGGGCGCACCGAGTCGGTGGGCTGGCTGCTGTCGGCGATGTCGGTGGGGGCACTGGTGGTCGGTCTGTTCAGTGGCTGGGCCAGCAAGGTCAGCCGCCACGGCCGTGCCGTCGTGATCGCGGCGGCGGTCTGGGCGCTGGGCATCGTGGCGCTGGGCTTTGCGCCGAGCCTTGCGCTGGGCCTCGTGTGCCTGGCCGTGGCCGGTGCGGCCGACATGGTCAGCGGCGTATTCCGCGGCACGATCTGGAACGAGACCATCCCGAACGCGCTGCGCGGCCGCCTGGCCGGCATCGAGATGATCAGCTACCTGACGGGGCCGCTCATCGGCAATGCCCGCGCCGGCTTCATGGCCGACGCCTGGGGCGTATCGGCCGCGATCTGGATGGGAGGGCTGGTGTGTCTGGCCGGCGTCGTCGCGACGGGTCTCGCCTTGCCACGCTTCTGGGCGTACCGAAGCACCCTCGGCAACAGCCCACCTTGACTGCTGCAAGCCGCCCAGAACCGAGAGGCGTTTAGCGCAGGCGGTTAGCGCAGGCGGTTCACTTCGCGGAAGCCGGGAAAGCCGGCAGCTTGGCGATGTCGCGCGGGTCGTGCTGAATGATGACCGTCGCCTTCAGGTTCTTCTGAATCTGCTTGATGCGCTGGATCGAGGCGATGGTCTGCGCGCGGTCGTAGTTGAACCCCGGTACGCCTTCGGACTCGAGGTTCTCTTGAAAGTGCACGGCGTCGCCGCTGAGGACCACGGGCCCCATGTCCTTGAGGCGCACGAGCAGGATGCTGTGCCCCGGCGTGTGGCCCGGCGTGCGCAGCATCATGACCGTGCCGTCGCCGAAGACGTCTTTGTCCCCGCTCTGTGGCTCGACTTTGCGCTTCTCGGCGATCCACGCCTCGAACCCCTTCACGTTCGCACCGCCCGCCGGCGGGCTGGCGTTGATGCCGTCCCACTCACCCTTGCCGATGAGCAGGGTTGCGTTCTTGAGCGCCCCAAGCTGGCCGGTATGGTCAGCGTGGAAATGGCTGATGCCGACGAATTTCACGTCTTCGGGATTGACGTTGATCTGCTTCAGCAGATCTGCCAGCGGCTTGTTCGTCGCGCTGGCAACCGAACCCGGCAGGTAGCCCGTGTCCCAGACCATGACTTCGGAACCGTGCCTGATCACGTAGCAGCTGAATGTGAAAGGCTTCGTCGTCTCGATGTAGGCAAAGGTGTCGGTGAAGCGCCGCGGGTCGTTGGACCCGGTTCCGCAGTCGAGCCGAGTGAGCGTGACTTCCTGTGCCGCTGCGCAGAGCGAAAACAGCGCGCCCACGCCGAGCGCCAACCAGAACTTCGTCTTCATGCGATCACCTCCTGTTCAACAGGCAGTCTTCAGTTCGCGGGGCAACTCGGCGGCGTCAGGAAGGCCAGCGCGGGCACGGTATTCCACTGCCGCGGCGAAGCCTTGTCGGTATAGGTGCAGCCAAAGTTCGGGTGGGCCACAGCGGCCGGGTTGCGCACGTCGTCGCCCGCGGGCTTGATGCCGCCTTCGACCCACTTCACGAGGTCGATGAAGGTTTGCGCCAGCTCGGGCCCGGTGAAGGCGCAGTGCCCGTAGTCGCGCGTGGCGCGCTGCACGAGGTTGCGCGACTGGCCCTGGCGGGCGACG
>JBEBHW010000328.1:0-4880 GCA_040081145.1 Burkholderiaceae bacterium | reverse complement strand
ACGTGAACGGCGGCACGCTGGCCAAGATGATCTTGATCGCCGGCCAATTCAGGCCCCACGCCAGCGCGAGCAGCGGCGCGATCAGGACGGGGCGCATGCGGCGGTGCGCTGGCGTACAGGTTCGGCAACTTGCGGCGACGCCCGGTCAAGGGCCGGCGCGCGCGGGAGCGCGGCTTCGCGCGGCTTGCGCCACCGGCGCGTGTTCACGGCCGGCGCCGGGTGCTCGCCGGGAGTTTGCGCCATGGCATGTCCGCCGGGTCCGCTGCCATCGGGCCTGCGGCTTTGGCGACGAGCACGTGGCTTGCGTGCGGCTGGAAGTCGGCGCGAAAGTGGTTCGAACTTTTCACGACGACGATGCGCATTTGCTCGGTGTGGATGCCCACCATGCGCAGCAACTCGCGGTCGAGCAATTGCTTCTTCCCGCTGACGACGGCGATGCGAATGCCGTCGATTTCCAGGCACGCGCTGGCACCCAGACGCACCGTCAGGCCGGTCATCATCGGGCCGGTGAGGGTGCATTTACCGTCACTCAGGGCGCTGACTTTGAAGCGGCCGCGCAGCGGCGGGTCGCTGTTCTGCCCGGTGAAGGTCGGCACCGCGGTGCCCAGCAGCAGGTCGAGCTCGGCGCCGATGCCCGCTTCGTGCGCGATGCGCGCTGCTGCGGCGTCGAACATCAGCCCCAAGGCGATCTGGCCAGGGAAGCGTTTGCCCGCGCCTTGCGCGAGCAGTGCGTGCAACATGCCCGTCGTATTGCTGTCGCCTCCGGCACCCGGGTTGTCTTGCGTGTCGGCGATGACCACCGGCTTGGCTGCGGTATCGGCCAGGCGCAGCGCTTGGATCACGGCGTCGCGCGCTTCGAAGAACTCGAGCGTCCATTGGCTGGGCTCAGCGACACGCCGGTAAAGCTGCTCGACTGCGCGCTCGGCCGCGGCGCCGTGGCCCCAGACCATGGGCGCGCACTCGGCAAAGTCGGACGCCGGGAAGCCCATGCAAAAGCTCAAGCACGCGCCGTGCTCGCGCTCCAGCGCCGTCAATTCGTCGTAAAGCGTCTTCGCCGGCTCGGTCCACGTGCTTTGTGCGTTGAGGGGAATGAGAAACGGCAGGCGCTTCGAATGCATAGCCTCGCGCTGGCCTGCCTTGAAGCGCCGCGCCAGCAGCTCTGCGGCGCGCTCGCCGGTATCGGACATGTCGACGTGCGGGTAGGTGCGGTACGCGACGAGTGCGTCGGCTTCTCGCAGCATGCGCTGCGTGACGTTGGCGTGCAGGTCCAGGCTCGCGACAATGGGCACGCCGGGCCCGACGATCGCGCGCAGGCGCGCGAGCAGTTCGCCTTCGCTGTCGTCGGCGTGTTCGGCCACCGCGGCGCCGTGCAGGTCGAGGTAGATCGCGTCCAGGCCTTTGCCTTGGCGCGCCGCACCTGCGTCGTCGCAAATCGCCTCCGCAATGCGCTCGAAAGCGTCGCGCGTGACGTAAGACGACGGAATCGCGCCGGCCCAGCACGACGGAACGAGGGTCCAACCATAGCGCTTCGCGGCGGCGATGAACCCGGCCACCGGAATGTTGATCCCGCTCAACGCATCTTGCATCGCCTGGCCGCGCACAAAGGCCGGAAACGAATCGCCGCGCGAGAATGCGGCCCAGTCGGCCAGGCTGGGCGCGAAGGTGTTGGTTTCGTGCTGGTAGCCAGCGATCAGGATTTGCGCCATGGTCAGGTCACTTGGGGTTGCATACACTGCGGTGCAGCCCGGGCCGACGCGCAAGTCGCAGTGTACGCATGGGGTGCGCGGGGGCACGCGGTGCCCGCCGCGCGAGGCCGTTCATTCAAGCAACTCTGGAGACGATGATATGAAGATGCTCAGCATGTGGTCGGCGGCTTTGTCGACGTGCGCCATGGCGTTGGCGATCTCGGTGCCTGCTCCGGCCCAGGCGCAGGCCTGGCCCAGCAAAACCGTAACGCTGGTGATCCCGTTCGCCGCGGGCGGCCCGACTGACGTGATGGGGCGCACCTTGTCGGTGGCACTCACCAAGGCGCTGGGCCAAAGCGTCGTCGTCGAAAACAAGGTCGGCGCCGGCGGCACCATTGCCGCGGGTTACGTCGCCAAGGCGGCACCCGACGGCTACACCTTTTTCCTGCACCACAACGGCATGGCCAGCTCCACCGCGCTGTACCGCAAGCTCGCCTTCAACCCGCTCACCGATTTTGAGTACGTGAGCCAGGTGGCGGACGTGCCGATGACGATGCTGGCGCGCAAGGACTTCCCGGCGAACACCTTCCCCGAAATGATGGCCTACGTCAAGGCGAACGCGGCGAAGATCAATCTCGCCAACGCCGGCCTGGGCGCGGTGTCGCACCTGTGCGGCATGTTGTTCCAGCAGGCGCTCGGCGTCGACCTGCAGACGATTCCGTTCTCGGGTACGGCGCCGGCGCTGAACGCGCTGCTGGGTGGCCAGGTCGACGTGATGTGCGACCAGACGACGCAGACGATTCCGCACATCAAGGCCGGCTCGGTGAAGTTCTACGGCGTGACGACAAAGCAGCGCATCAAGGCATTGCCCGACGCGCCCACCTTGCACGAGCAGGGGTTGAAGGACTTCGAGATGGTCGTCTGGCACGGCATCTACGCGCCCAAGGGCACGCCCGCCGACATCGTGGCGAAGATGAATGCGGCGCTGCGAACATCGTTGAAAGACCCCGAGGTGATGCGCCGCTTTGCCGAACTCGGCGCCGAAATCGTTCCCGATGCGAAGCTCACGCCGGCCGGGTTGCAGACTTGGCTGAAGAGCGAGATCGATCGCCTGGGACCGTTGATTCGGGCGGCAGGGAAGTTCGCTGACTGACGCCGGGACTTCGCGCGCGGATTCGCGTCAGCCGAACACGAACCCGCGCCCCGGCGCCGCCGCAAACAGCGCGCGCGTGTACTCGTGGCGCGGCGCGCCGAAGACCTCGTGCGCCGGGCCGTATTCGACGATCCGCCCCTGCGACATCACGGCGAGCTGATCGCACACCTGCGAGGCGACGCGCAAGTCGTGCGTGATGAAGAGCATCGCCAGGTTCAGGCGGGTCCGAATCTCCTCGAAGAGTTGCAGTACCTGGGCCTGCACCGAAACATCGAGCGCGGACACGGCTTCGTCGGCGATCAGCAGCTCGGGCTCCATCATCAGCGCGCGCGCGATGCAGATGCGCTGGCGCTGGCCGCCGGAAAATTGGTGCGGGTAGCGCTGCAACGCGCTGCCGTCCATGCGCACCAGGTCGAGCAGCCTCTCGGCCTTGGCGAGCGCAGCGTCTCGCGGCAGGCCGTAATTCATCGGCCCTTCGATGAGCGCCGCCTCGACGGTGCGACGCGGGTTGAGCGAGCGGTATGGGTCCTGGAACACGATTTGCACGCGTTTGCGCAAGGGGCGGAGCAGCGCGGCGTTCATCATCGCGATGTCGGTGGCGGCCTGACCCGGCGCGCCGCCGCCCAGCAGCACCGAGCCGCCACTCGGGTCAATCAGCCGCACGATGCAGCGCGCCACGGTCGACTTGCCCGAACCCGATTCGCCGACGATGCCCAGCGTCTGGCCGCGGCGGATTTCGAAGTCGACGTCTTGCGCGGCGTGCACGGTGCGCCGTTTGCCGAACCAGCTCTTGTCGTCATAGGTCTTGGCCAGGCCCTTGACACGCAGCACGACGAGCGCCGCCGGGTCGCTCGGCCGCTCTTTCAGCTGCAGCGTCGGCACGGCGGCCATCAGCATGCGCGTGTAGGCGTGCTGAGGTTTTTGCAGCACGGCGTGTTTGGGCCCAAGTTCGACCAGGTCGCCCAGGCGCAACACGGCGACGCGCTGCGCGACCTCGGCGACGACACCGAAGTCATGGGTGATGAACAAGACGCCGGTGCCGTGTTTGGCCTGCAGGTCGAGCACAAGCTTGAGGATTTGCGCCTGCGTCGTCACGTCCAGCGCCGTCGTCGGTTCGTCGGCGATGAGCAGCACGGGCTCGAGCACGAGCGCCATCGCGATCATGATGCGCTGGCGCTGCCCGCCCGAGAGCTGATGCGGGTAGCTCGCGAGCATGCGCTGCGGGTCGGGCAGCAGCACTTCGCGCACGATGCCGAGCACCTTGTCGCGGCGCGCTTCGGGGGAGAGCGTCGTGTGCTGGCGCAGCACTTCGTCGATCTGGTCACCGCACGTCATCACCGGGTTCAGCGCCGTCATCGGCTCCTGGAAGATCATCGCCATGCGAGTCGCCCGCAATTCGCGAAGCCGATTCAGCGGCGCGCGCGTGATGTCTTCGCCTTGCAGCACGATGCGGCCTGCGGTGACGGGCAAGGTCTTGGGCAGCAGCCCCATCACGCCTTGCGCGATGACCGACTTGCCGGAGCCTGATTCGCCGACGAGGCAGACGATTTCGCCGCGGCCGACCCTGAACGAGACCTTGCGCACGGCGGTTTCGCGGTCGCTCCCGGCGGGCAGCGCGATCGTGAGGTCGGTGACCTCGAGGATGGGCGTCATGACAGCCCCTCGCCCGACGAGTACGTCGTTCGATCCCCCGAGGGGATGCGGGCCGGCTTCGGGCGGCCGCGCGCTCGGCCCGCTGCGGCAATGACGCTCATACCCTTTTCGCCATCTTCGGGTCGAGCGTGTCGCGCAGCCCGTCACCCAGGATGTTCACCGCAAGCACCGTCACGGCGAGAAAGATGCCGGGAAAGAAGATGTTGTGCGGGTACTCGTTGAACTGGGCGCGGCCTTCCGCCATCACGTTGCCCCAGGTCGGGATGTCGGGCGGCAGGCCGACGCCGAGGAACGACAGGATCGCCTCGACGAGGATTCCCGACGCGCAGATGAACGTGCCCTGCACGACGAGCGGCGCGACGCAATTGGGCAGGATGTGGCGCCCCATG
>JBEBHW010000327.1:0-4883 GCA_040081145.1 Burkholderiaceae bacterium | reverse complement strand
ATCCCGCAAGTGCTGCCGACGATCGACAGCATGAACCTGCCGAACATCCTCAAAGAGGTGGCGCTGACGAAGCGCGGCCTCGTGATCTTCGTCGGCGCCACGGGCTCGGGCAAGAGCACGTCGCTCGCCGCGATCGTCGACCACCGCAACGAAAACTCCTACGGCCACATCATCACGATCGAAGACCCGGTGGAGTTCGTGCACATGCACAAGAACTGCATCATCACGCAGCGCGAAGTCGGCATCGACACCGACGGCTGGGCGCAGGCCCTGAAGAACACGCTGCGCCAGGCGCCAGACGTGATTCTGATGGGCGAAATTCGCGACCGCGAGACCATGGAACACGCCGTGGCGTTCGCCGAAACCGGCCACCTGTGCCTGGCGACGCTGCACGCGAACAGCTCGAACCAGGCACTGGACCGCATCATCAACTTCTTCCCCGAAGAGCGGCGCTCGCAATTGCTGATGGATCTGGCGCTGAACCTGAAGGGCCTGATCTCGCAGCGCCTCTTGCCGCGCCAGGAAGGCAAGGGCCGCGTCGCGGCGGTTGAAATCCTGCTGAACACGCCGCTCATTTCCGACCTGATCAACAAGGGCGAAGTTTCGGAAATCAAGGAGCTCATGAAACGCTCGCGCGAACTGGGCATGCAAACCTTCGACCAAGCGCTGTTCGACCTTTACGAGAATAACCTCGTCACCTACAACGACGCGATACGCAACGCCGATTCGGTGAATGACTTGCGCCTGCAAATCAAGCTGCACAGCCAGCGCGCGCGCAACGTCGATCTGGCGGCGGGCACCGAACACCTGACCATCGTCTAAGGCGAAGCCCACATGCCGAGCAAGAGTTACGACAGCATCGCGCCGCGC
This sequence comes from Burkholderiaceae bacterium, assembly GCA_040081145.1. GTDB lineage: Bacteria > Pseudomonadota > Gammaproteobacteria > Burkholderiales > Burkholderiaceae_C > JAEMQF01. Next base: position 4,013 of record JBEBHW010000327.1, on the reverse strand, counting down.
CGCGTCGCCTTCATTGGCCTGGGGGTCATGGGCTACCCGATGGCTGGGCACCTGGCGCGCGCCGGCCACCGCGTCACGGTCTATAACCGTACCACGCCCAAGGCGAGCGCCTGGGCGGCCGAGTACTCCGGCGAGGTCGCCGCGACGCCCAAAGCGGCTGCTGAAGGCGCGGCCATCGTGTTTTCATGTGTCGGCAACGACGCCGACCTGCGCAGCGTCGTGCTCGGCGAGAACGGCGCATTCAGTGGCATGCAGAAGGGCGCGGTGTTCGTCGACCACACCACCACATCGGCCGCGGTGGCCCGAGAACTCGACGCGCTCGCCCAAGCACGCGGCGTGAGCTTCATCGACGCTCCGGTTTCAGGCGGCAACATCGGCGCCATCAACGGCACGCTGACCGTGATGTGCGGCGGCGACGCGCGCGCATTCGAGGCGATGCACCCCGTGGCGATGGCATTCTCCAAGGCGGTGACGCGCATCGGCGCAAGCGGCGCGGGCCAGCTCACAAAAATGGTCAATCAGACGGCGATTGCCGGGTTGGTACAAGGCCTGTCGGAAGCGATCGCCTTTGGCGAGAAGGCCGGTCTGGACATGAAGCTTGTGCTCGAGGTGATCGGCAAAGGCGCCGCACAAAGCTGGCAACTCGAGAACCGCGGCCCGACGATGATCGACGCGAAGTTCGACTTCGGCTTCGCCGTCGACCTGATGCGCAAGGACCTCGGCCTCGTGTTCGACGAGGCCCGGCGCAACGGCGCGCAAGTTCCGGTGACGGCACTCGTCGATCAGTTCTACGCCGACGTGCAGGCGCAAGGCGGGAAGCGCCTCGACACGTCCAGCCTCATCATGCGCCTGCGTTAAACCGAACTGGGGTCGGCCTCGAAGTCAACGACCCGTCAGCGGCGGGTCGGCGCCCTCAGCGAAGGCTACTTGGTCGCCGCCCGGGGCTGGATCTCGGCGAGTTCGGCGTCGGTCAGGATGTCGAACACGCGCACAACCTTGTTCACGCCGCTGACGCCGCGCGCCACGCTGGTGGCCTGCGTCGCTTCCTGCTCCGTGACGCGCCCGAGCAGATAGACGACGCCTCGTTCCGTCACCACCTTGATCGAGTTGGCATAAAGCCCTTTCGTGTCGACGATGCTCGCCTTCACCTTCGTCGACAGCAAGGCGTCGTTCGAGCGCGTGCTGAGCGACGCCGATCCGCCCACGATCAACTCGTTGACAACGGAGCGAGCGTTGTCCACGCGCGCGACCGCCTGTTCGACGGCGGCCTTGTCGGAGTCGGTGACCACATCGCCGGTGAGCAAGACCAGGCGGTTGTAGCTGGTCGAGGTCACCTTGCCGCGCTCACCGAGGGTTTCACGAACCTTGGTTGCGGCTTTGCCTTCGATCAGCTGATCCTCCAGTTGCGTCGCCGTAGTTCTGCGGTCGGTGGCGACCATCGTGCCGCCGACGACGGCACCGCCCACGAGCAACGCCGCGCATCCGGGCAGCGCCAACGCGCCGACCAGGGCGAGCAGGCCCAGGGCGGCCCGGGGTCTCGAAAGAATGATCATGGTTTCTCCTGTTCGCCCAAGAGCTGGTTGTCCACAGCGTCGCACAGGCAATGCAGCGACAAGATGTGGACCTCCTGGATGCGTGCGGTCCGTTCGTGCGGCACGCAGATGTGCACATCGGTGTCGAGCAGCAGTTCGCGCAACTTGCCGCCGTTGCGTCCGGTCAGCGCCACGACGCTCATTTCCTTGGCGTGCGCGGCGTGAATCGCGGCCACCACGTTCGCCGAATTGCCGCTCGTGCTGATCGCGATCAACACGTCACCCGGCGCGCCGAGCGCCTCGATCTGCTTGGCGAAGATCGCCTCGAAAGAATAGTCGTTGCCGATCGCCGTGATGATCGATGTGTCCGTCGTCAGCGCGATCGCGGCCAGGCCGGGGCGCTCGCGTTCGAAGCGGCCGACGAACTCGGCAGCGAAATGCTGCGCGTCGCTGGCTGATCCGCCATTGCCGCACGCGAGCACCTTGCCCCCGCCCGTGATGCAACCCACGACGGCGGTCACCGCCTGCGCAATCGGCCGTGCCAACATTTCTGCCGCGGCGTATTTCAGGTCGGCGCTGTCGAAGAACTGCTGTTGAATTCGTTGCTCGAGCATGGCGGGAATGATATGCCACGGTTGGCGCCGACGCCCCGGTGCGCCTCGTTTCCTTGCGGCGTTGACCGGCGGTTACTCGGCATCGAACGTGGCGCGCAGCCATTCGAGTTACTCGGCATCGAAGGCCGCGCGCAGCCATTCGATCTGGCCGGCATCGATGGCCACCACGTCAAAGCGGCACGGCGGCAGCGTCGCCAGCGCACGCAAGAAGTGCCTTGCCGCGAACACGAGGCGGCGGCGTTTTGCGCCGCCCACGCTCGCCGCGGCGCCGCCTTGCGCTGGCTGCGCGCGGCTTCGCACTTCGACAAACACCAGGGTCCCGTCGGCATCGCGCATGATGAGATCGATCTCGCCTCCACGCGAGCGAGGTCCGCGTGCGACCCGATAATTGCGCCGCACGAGGCGCAGGCCTTGTTGCAACAGATGGGCCAGCGCCTGTGCTTCGCCGGCGTCTCCCGTCTCTTTCGACATCCCTTTCGACGTCTCCATGGCCACACCGAATGCTTCGCTGATGCTTCAGGCGGCCGCTGGCGCCGCGGGGGGGCAAGACTACCCGAAGAGCACACTTTACGTCGTCGCCACGCCGATCGGCAACCTGGCCGACATCACCTTGCGCGCGATTCACGTGCTGACAATCGTCGACGCGATTGCCTGCGAAGACACGCGCCACACGGCGGGTCTGCTGCAGAGCCTCGGGCTTTCCAAGCCGCTGCTCGCGCTGCATCAACACAATGAACGCGAAGGCGCCGCGGCGGTGATCGCGCGTTTGGCCAACGGCGAACGCATCGCCTACGTCAGCGACGCCGGGACTCCGGCCGTCAGCGACCCGGGTGCGCTGCTCGTCGCGGCGACGCGCGACGCCGGCTGGCGTTGCATCCCCATTCCCGGCGCGAGCAGCGTTGCTGCGGCGTTGAGCGTCGCGGGCGATGCGCAGGGCGAGGGCTTTGTCTTCCTCGGCTTTGCCCCGGCACGCGGCGAAGCGCGCTCGCGCTGGCTCGAGAAGATGGCCACATGCGAAGCGACGCAGGTACTGCTCGAAGCGCCGCATCGCATCGAGCAGTTGGCGGGCGCGCTTGCTGCGGCGTGCGGGCCGCGGCGCGTGACGCTGGCGCGCGAGTTGACGAAGCAATTCGAGAGCGTCGTCACCTTGCCCGCTGCCGATTTGCCGGATTGGCTGGCGGGGGACCCGAATCGCTTGCGCGGCGAGTTCGTCGTCGTGGTTCATGCCGTGCCGGCCACAGCCGGCGCCGCGGACACGCGGGCCGACGACGCGCTCCTGCAAACTCTGCTCGCCGAATTTCCGCTGAAGCAGGCGGTGGCCTTGGCCGCGCGCCTGAGCGCGACGTCGCGCAACGCCCTGTACGAACGCGCGTTGGCGTTGAAGGGCGCTACCAGGGATCGATGAAGCGCCGGCTGCCCGGCGTGCGCGGCGCAGCCGCCAGGCCCAGCGCGAGCCACTCGCGTGTGCTTGCCGGGTCGATGACGGCGTCAAGCTCGAAGGTGGCCGCCATGTTGATCGCTTTGCCGGCGGCGTATTGCTTGGCGACGAGTTCGTCAAAGAGCGCGTCGCGCTGCGGACCCTCGGGCAGCGCTTCGAGCTCCTTGCGGTAGCCCAGCCGCACCGCACCTTCGAGCCCCATGCCGCCGAATTCGCTGCTCGGCCAGGCGGCGGTGGCCAGCGTCGCATGAAAGCCGCCGCCCGTCATCGCCATCGCGCCCAGGCCATAGCCCTTGCGCAGGACGACGGCAAGCAGCGGCACGCGAAGCTGCGCGCCAACCACGAACATGCGGCTCACGTGGCGCACCTGGGCGCGGGTTTCGATGTCCGGGCCGACCATGAAGCCGGGCGTGTCGACGAGCGAAATCA
>JBEBHW010000326.1:0-4884 GCA_040081145.1 Burkholderiaceae bacterium | reverse complement strand
CCGCGCGACCGAGGCCGGTTTCGTTCATCCGGGCCGCGGCGAGCCGGGCGATCTGCGCGGAGCACATGCTGGTCGGCAGCACGAGGCCGATGCGCTCGAGCGACGCCGCGTTCGCCGCGCCGATGAGCGCGCCGATGAAGGCACCCGAGAGCGTCGACGCGGCGAGCACGAGCACGATCGCGAGGCCTGCCCCCGCAGCCGAGCCGATCAGGTAGGGGTCGGCGAGCGGGTTGCGGAACAACCCTTGCGCGAGCGCGCCGGCCAGACCCAGCATGGCCCCCACGCCGAACGCGCCGAGCGTGCGCGGCAGGCGTATCTCGCCCAGGATCAGCTGCGCCTGGTCACTCTGCAGATCCACAACAAGGACACGCCAGCTCCAGCCCTCGCTGCCGGTCATCACGCCCAGCACAGCCAACACCGCGGCGCCAAGTGCGAGCGCGAGCGCGAGGCGCGCGCGGCGCCGACTGTCATGCGCCGCTGCGGCGCTGGCCACTGGCAGCGGCGCGCTCACTTCGGCGCGCCTTCGCGGCTGGGGGGTGCGGCGGCGCCGAGCCTGGCCAGGCACTCCGCCAGGACGAGCGCACCCTCGCCCAAACGCGGGCCGGGGCGCACGAGCATGTCGTACGGCGCGACGTCAAAGGCGCAGACTCGCTCGCTCTGCAACGCGTGCAGCTTCTGCCAGCCGGGGCGCAGCCGCATGCCTTGCATGTCGCGGCGCGCGGCGATGACGATGTCGGGCTGGCTGCGCACCACGAACTCGGGGTTCAGACGCGGGTACCCGCCGAGCTCGGCGGGGACGACGTTGGCCATGCCCAGCTGACTCAGCGTCTGCCCGATGAACGAGCCCGCACTCGCGGCGTAAGGTGCTGCCGCGACTTCGAAGTAGACGCGCTGCCCGCGCACTGCGCTCGGCACTTGCTCCGCGGCGCGCCGCAGGTCGGCCTCGATGCGGCTCCACGCCTCTTGCGCCTGCACCGGTGCCCCGAGCAATTCGCCCAGCGTCTGCAGCATGCGCTTCACGTCGGCGTGGGTTTCCGCCTGGATCACGATCACGCGTTGGCCCAGCGCTTCGAGGCGCGCAACCACTCGCGCTGACCTGGACGCGAGCACGACGTCGGGCTTGAGCGCAACGATGCGCTCGATCTGCGCGTCGTCCAGGCCGCCGAGTTTGGGCAGGCGCGTGACCTGCGGCGGCCAATTCGAGAAGCGGTCCACACCGACGAGCCGCGCGCACGCGCCCAGCGTGCAGACGCTTTCGGTGAGCGACGGCAGCAGGCTCACGACGCGCTGCGGCGGCGCGGCAAAAAGTTGCGGAGTGCCGCGGTCGTCACGCACTTCGACCTGCGCGCACGCCGCGCTGGCCAAGGCGAGGGCGAGCCCGCCCCACACGATGCGCGCGGTTCGCTTGCGCCCGCGTTTGCGCAGGTACGCCTCAGCGAGCGCGATACACAACGCCAGCAATGCGCCGAGAGCTGACCCGTTCTGAGAGCGAGAGACTGCGTGTTTCATCGTGGTTGCTCGACTGTGCACAAAGCCACGCGCCTCGTCGGATGCGCGACTGGCTCAGATGCCGCTGTAGCGCAGCACCACAAAGCCTTCGCGGCCCGGCTGGTTGTAGCCGAGAACTGTCTGGTAGTTTCGATCCGCCACGTTGTTCACGCGCACACCCAGCGCCCATTGCTGCGCAAAGCGCCAGTCGGTGTGCAGGTCCAGCGTCGCAAAGCCGGGCAGGCGTGCCGTATTCGCCGAGTCGTCGAAGCGCCCGCTGAACGCAGCGAGCGTGCCGCCCATGCGCCATGCGCCCCACGCCGTGTCGGCGCCGAGCTTCAGGCTGTTCTTGGCGCGGCGCGCGAGTTGCTTGCCGGCGTTCGCGTCGCCGCCGTCGTTGCGCGGGTCGATGTGCTCGGCGCTCGCGCTCACCGCCCAACTCGCCCACTGCGCTTCGTAGCTCAGGCTCAGGCCGTCACTGCGCGCGTCGACGTTGCTCGGGTTCGGCCCGGGCGTGATGAAGCCGCGGATGCGGTTGTCGAACCAGGCTGTGCGCAGCATCTGCGTCGTATCGGCCCAACGCAGGCTCAGTTCGGCGTGTTTGCCTTCTTCGGGAAGCAGGTTCGGGTTGCTGAAGCCGGGGAAGTAAAGCAGGTTGAAACTCGGCGCAACAAAGCTCGTGCCGAGCGACGCCCCAGCGCGCCATTGCGGCGTGAGGTCGTGGCCGTAGGCGAGCGTTCCCGTCGTCTGGCTGCCGAACTGCGAGTTGCGGTCGTGGCGCACGTTTGCCTGCCAGGTGTGCACGTCGGCGCTGCCCGTCAAGCCGGCGGCCAAACCGTTGATGGAGCGCTGCGACACGTCGAACGATGGCGCGGGCATGCTGACGCGGTCACGCACGTGTTCGGCGAGCAGGAGGGCAGTGCCGAGCGGCGTGGCCACGCTGTTCTCCCAACTCAGCTGCTCCCGCACGGTGCGCGTGGCGCCGAGCGGCGTGAAGGGCGACGCGGTGACCAGCGTGTCGTTCGAGTCCATCGAGCGCGCCACGCGCACAAGCGTGCGCCAATCGGCGCGCACCGGACCGCTGACGTGCAGCGCCAGGACTTCGCTGCGCAAGCGCGCGAGCGAGTCGGCACCCGGCCCGTCGTCGAGCTTCGCGTCGCCGCGCGATTCGAGTGCATTCGCCTCGATGCGCCAACCTTCAGCAAAACGCCACCCGAGCTTGGCGCTGCCGCTGATCTGGCGCCAGCCATCGTCGTCCGGGTTGAAACTGCCGAAGGGCTCCTGCGAATTCGTTGCCGAGAACCCGCTCGTCCGTACGCCGCCAACTTGTGCGGCGCCGTCGAAATCGCCTTCGCCGAAGCGCACGCTGCCGTTGTCCTGGTGCGTGCGGTGGGAGCCCGCCAGCGCCGACGCGTCGATGTGAACGCCGGGCGCACCGGTGCGCGTGAAGACCTGCACGACACCGCCCACGGCATCGCTGCCGTACAGGCCCGAAAGCGGCCCGCGCACGATCTCGATGCGCTCGATGCTCGCCAGCGCAATGTTCTCCCATGCTGGCGACCCGCTGGTCGCCGACCCATAGCGAACGCCGTCGATGAGCAGCAGTGTGTGGCGCGAGTCCAGGCCGCGCAGCGAAACGGTGCTGAGCTTGCCCGGGCCGCCGTAGGCCCAGAACTGCACGCCGTTTTGCCGGGCCAGCAGCTCGACGAGGGTGCGGCCGTCAGCCTGCTCGATTTGCGCGCGGTCGATGACGGTGACTTCGGCGAGCGCTTCGGCGATGCGCATGGGGACGCGGCTGCCGGTGACGATCACGCCGCCCAGGCGCGTCGGGGTCGCCGTTGCCGGCGCCTGCGCGTGGCTCGGCAATGCCGCCGCGAGAGTGAACAAGGCAAGCGATGCGTGCGCAATCGCGCCGGACGAGCGAGCGCGTGCCCGTGAAGGCCATTGAATAACAGGAAACACGAATGAAAACACCAATGCAGTCGTGCGCACCCGCTTCCCCGCAGGCGCCCACCTCACAGCGCACCGCTCACGCGGCGCGCCAACCTGTTGGCCGGTATCCGGGCTGGCGGAGACGACCCGTGTTCCCTTCCCGGGCGCCGGCAGGCGCACCCAGTGGGCTATAGACACGAGCGGAGAGCCAAAAAGGCTCACGTCCGCTGACCGTTGCGGGGGCAGCTCAGGCTGAGGTCTTGGCGGCGTGGCCAGAACCCTCCTGATTCCCGTTGAACTGTGGCCGCCGGAACGGCCGCCACGAGCACCAACGCGGTGATGATAGCCGAGCGTTTTTGCGCGCCCGTGCCTCGCGCCATCGGTTAGGCTGCGCACGCCTGAGCCCATGAGCAAGCGCCCCCCGCCGCCACCCCTGCAACTCGAGCCGCTGCCCGCGTATCGCGAATACGCATCCGCCGAGATGATTGAGCGCGCCCGTGCGTTTCACGCCGACATCGCGCGGCGCCGCACGGTGCGCGACTTCGACAGCCGGCCCGTGCCACGCGAAGTGATCGAGGCTTGCCTGCTCGCTGCCGGCACTGCGCCGTCAGGCGCCAACCAGCAACCCTGGTTTTTCAGCGTCATCACGGACCCGGTTCAGAAGCGCCGGATTCGCGAAGCCGCCGAAACCGAGGAGCGCGCCTTCTACGCGGGGCGCGCGCCGCAGGAGTGGCTGGCCGCGCTCGCGCCGCTCGGCACCGACCCGAACAAGCCCTTCCTTGAAGAAGCGCCGCTGCTGATCGCGATCTTTGCGCAGAAGTACGGCGTGCACGCCGACGGCGAGCGCTTCAGCCACTACTACGTGCCTGAGTCGGTGGGCATCGCGTCAGGATTTCTGATCGCAGCGCTGCACCACGCGGGGTTGGTGACGCTGACGCACACGCCGAGTCCGATGAGCTTCCTGAACAAACTGTGTTCGCGGCCGAACTCCGAAAAACCCGTGATCCTGCTGGTTGTCGGGTACCCCAAACCGGGTTGCCGGGTGCCGGTGCACGGCGGAATCAAGAAGCCGCTGGACGCGATCGCGCAGTGGCTCGAACCTGACGCATGAATGACGAGGAAACCACCGCCATGAACAACCCCTTCGACCTCAGCGGCCGCGGCGCCGTGATCACCGGCGGCAACGGCGGAATCGGCTACGCCATGGCGCGTGCGCTGCTCGGCGCGGGCGCGTCGGTCGCGATCTGGGGCTCGCGGCTGGAGAAGACGCAGCAGGCCCAAGCCGCACTCGCTGCGGACTGCGGCGATGCGTCGCGCGTCCACGCCTTTGTCTGCGACGTCGGTGACGAAGCGAAAGTCGAGAGCACGTTCGCCGCGTCAATCGCGGCGCTCGGCCGCGTCGACGCGTGTTTTGCGAACGCCGGCGTGTCGAGCAAGGGCACGCCGATGCTCGAGATGAGCCTC
>JBEBHW010000325.1:0-4889 GCA_040081145.1 Burkholderiaceae bacterium | reverse complement strand
TTCAACACATGCCGCAATCGTCGTCACCCCCCAGCATCATTGCCGTTCGCGGACTGACCAAGCAGGTCCGAGATTCGACGGGCACCTTGACGATTCTCTACGAGATCGATTTCGACCTCGCGCCGCGCGAGTCGGTGGCCATCGTCGGCGCGTCGGGTTCGGGCAAGAGCACGCTGTTGTCCATCATCGCCGGCCTGGACACGCCCACGACGGGAACGGTGCAACTGGCCGGTGTGAACCTGTTCGAGCTGGATGAGGATCAGCGCGCCGGACTTCGTGCCGACAAAGTCGGCTTCGTGTTCCAGAGTTTTCAGCTGCTCGGCAATCTGACGGCGCTGGAAAACGTGATGCTCGCGCTCGAACTTCAGGGACGCAACGACGCGCGCGTGCTGGCCACGCAAATGCTCGCCCGTGTCGGCCTGGCCGAGCGGCTGGGCCACTACCCCAAGGTGCTGTCCGGCGGGGAGCAACAGCGCGTCGCGCTGGCGCGGGCGTTCGTCGTCCAGCCTCAAGTCTTGTTGGCTGACGAGCCCACCGGCAGCCTGGATTTCGCGACCGGCGAGACCGTGATGGAACTGATGTTCGAGCTCAACCGGGAAATCGGCACGACGCTGGTGCTCGTGACGCACGACCCGGCGATCGCGAAACGCTGCGACCGGCAGTTGCGCATCGAGGCCGGGCGCGTCGAACTCGACAGCGCCCGCTTGCCGGCGTGAGACGTTGCTGAATCAGTTCGCGAACTTGTAGTCCGTCTTCGACTTGGCGCGAATCTCGTCGCGGAACTTGGCCATCTTCATCTGGTTCAGGCGCTGCTGAATTTGTGGCTTGACTTCCTCGAGCGGCGGGAACTTCGCCTCGCGCGTGTCTTCGAGCTTGATGATGTGAAAGCCGAACTGCGACTTCACGGGAGAGTCCGTCATTTCGCCCTTCTTCAGCTTGACCATCGCCTGCGAGAACTCGGGTACGTAGGAGCCCGGGTTGGCAAAGTCGAGGTCGCCACCGTTCTGGCCCGATCCGGGATCCTTCGAATTCTTCTTCGCCAGCTCCTCAAAGCTCGCTCCGCCCTTGATTTGCGCAATCAGCCCCTTGGCGTCGTCTTCTTTCTCGACCAGGATGTGCCGTGCACGATATTCCGTGCCGCTCGCCTGGCCTTTGAACTTGTCGTACTCGCCTTGAACTTCGGCGTCGGTGACCGGGTTCTTTTTGCTGAATTCGTTGAACAGCTCGCGAATCAGAATCGTCTGGCGCGCCAGCTCCATCTGCGACTTGTATTCGGCGGATTGCGCCAAACCCCGCTTTTCAGCCTCTTGCATGAACATTTCGCGCAGCACGACTTCGTCGCGCACTTGGGTCTCGAGTTCAGGCGTCTTCGGTTGGCCGCCCTGCTTGGTCGCCTGCGTCATCAGTGCGTCGACGCGGGACTTCGGCACGGGCTTGCCGTTCACGGTGGTGATGTTCTGCGCCACGGCAGCCCACGGCAGCGCCGCAGCCACGCAAAGGGCGAGCATCGATGCGCGCGCGGCGAAACGATTCAACTTCATGGGCCTTGCCTTTCGATTTCAGGGGGGAAGGGGGTGTGCCGCGTTCAGCGGTGCCGGGCTGGCGTCAGGGCTCGCCGGGCGCGCGAGCGTCGATGGCGAGGGCGTGAATGCCCTGAGGAAACAGCGGACCGAGGCAATCATATACGAGGCGGTGCCGCGCGACTCTGGCCAAACCGCGAAATCGCTCGCTGACCAGGCGCACGTGGAAGTGCCGCCCTTCGCGTGCGCCTGCATGGCCGGCGTGCAAGTGGCTGTCGTCACCGACCTCGATTTCGGCGGGCTGCAAGGCGCTGCGAAGCGCGGCCTCGATGCGCTCCGCCGTGGGGGGCGTCGACAGCGGGTTCATGAGGAACGCTCCGGAGTCTGCGCCTCGGGCGCTTGCGGCGCGATATGCCGGCTCATGTAGACGCCCTGCGCCAGCGTGAAGACCAGCATCAGTCCGATCCCGCCGAACAGCTTGAAATTGACCCAGGCGGCTTCGGAGAAGTTGTAGGCCACATAGAGATTGAGCACGCCCATCACGGCGAAGAAGCCGATCCACGCCAAGCTCAGGCGCCGCCACACCAACGCGGGAAGCTCGAGCTGCGCGCCCATCAGCACCTGCAACAGGTTGCGGCCGAAAAACGCCTGGGAGACCCAGAACGCGAGGCCCATGAACCAATACAGGACGCTGGGCTTCCACATGATGAAGATCTTGCTGTGAAACCAGATCGTCGCCCCGCCCAACACGACGACAAGGCCCAGGCTCACCCACAGCATGACGTCGACTTTGCGCCGCAGCGCTTTCAAGATGCTGACCTGAAGCAGCGTCGCCACAATCACGACGATGGTGGCAAGCAGCACCGGCGCTTCGCTCACGCCCACCACGCCCCCCGAGACGAGCACACCGAAATGTTCGGTGGCGAATCTTGCGGCCCATTCCTTGTGGCCGTCGGCGTATTTGTACATGCTGAAAAACAGCACGATGGGCAGGAAGTCGAAGAGCAATTTCATGAGGAACAAGACACTTCAATGCCGCGTGCCCATTCCGGCGGGAGGGCGGCGTACAGGGAAACTTCAGGCTGCTCGTCAAAGGGATTGCGCAGCACCGCGTGCAGACGCTGGACTTCCGCGAAATCACCGTTGCGCGCATCTGCAATCGCCGTCTCGGCGAGATGGTTTCGCAAGACGACCTGGGGGTTGACGCGGTTCATGCGAAGCGCACGCTGCGCATCGTCGCTCGCCTCACTGCGCAAGCGCTGCGCATAGCGCTGTGCCCACGCGTCGAACGCCGCGCGGTCGACGAACCGGTCGCGCAGGGTGGCGTCGTGGGTGATCGAGACTTCGCTGCTGAAATTGGCAAGTTGGCGAAACGTGAACGTGAAATCGCTGTGCTCCTTGGCCATCAGCGTCATGAAGTCGTCGATCAGCGCGGCGTCGGATTCCTGCGCGGTGGCCAGGCCCAGTTTCGCCGAAAGCCGCGCGACCATGGCCTGCGAAAACACGCTTCGATACGGTTCAATTGCCGCCAACGCGGCGTCGGGATCGCCGATCAACGGGAGCAACGCCTGCGCCAACGCGTGCAAGTTCCACAAGGCGACGCTCGGCTGGCGCGCGTAGGCGTAACGCCCTTGATGGTCGCTGTGGTTGCAGATATGCCCAGGGTCGAAGCCGTCGAGAAAGCCGAACGGCCCGTAGTCGATCGTCAGACCCAGGATCGACATGTTGTCGGTGTTCATCACGCCGTGGCAAAACCCCACGGCCTGCCAATCGGCGACCATCAACGCGGTGCGCCGCGTCACCGCCTCGAGGAATGCGGCGTAGGGCTGCGCCGCGTCGCGGCACGCCGGGTAGTGCGTGTCGATCACGAAGTCAGCGAGGCGGCGCAGCGCTTCGGGTTGATTCGTGCTCGCGAAGTGTTCGAAGTGGCCGAAGCGAATGAAACTCGGCGCGACCCGCGTCACCACCGCGGCGGTCTCAATCTCCTCGCGGCGAACCGGCAGGGATGAGCCAGTCACGCACAGCGCTCGCGTCGTGGGAATCCCCAGACCGAACATCGCTTCGGAACAGAGAAACTCGCGGATCGACGAGCGCAGTACGGCGCGGCCGTCGCCCATTCGCGAATAGGGCGTGAGGCCGGCGCCCTTGAGTTGCAACTCCATCGGTCCGGCAGGCGTGTTCAATTCGCCGAGCCACAACGCCCGCCCGTCGCCCAGTTGCCCTGCCCAGACGCCAAACTGGTGACCACTGTAGACGCTGGCCAGCGGCTGCATGCCGGGCCACAGCGCGTTGCCGCTGAACACCTGCAGCGCCTGCATGTCACCGCGCTGCGCCCAGTCGTCAGGCCACCCGAGCAGCTGCGCGCAATCAGGGCTGGTCGCCACCCAGGCCGGCTGGGGCAGCGGCACCGGCTGGAGTTCGGTGAAGAAGTCCGGGCCCAGGACAGCGAAACGATTCGTCCACTCGAATGGCGAGCGGTCTACGTCGACCCGGGTCTGCGCAGAAGCTGAAGCAAGGAGTGCGGCGCTCATTGCGCGGCAGTGTAGCGACCGGTGAATCGAGGGTGCAGCGTAGGGGTAAACCGCGGGGTGAGGGTGCAAAAAGCCGGGCATGCGCCACCGGCTCCTAGAATCGCATGAGCGACCAAAGGGTCGCGCATTGCATGAAGGGTTACCGATGACATCCAGCTTCGAGACGCGTGGCAACGTTGCCGTGATCACGCTCAACAACCCGCCGGTGAACGGCCTGGGCTACGCGACGCGCGCCGGCATCGCACTAGGCCTGGCCGAAGCGCAAGCCGATTCCGCGATCAAGGCGATCGTCATCACGGGGGCCGGCAAGGCCTTCTCGGGCGGTGCCGACATCAACGAATTCGGTTCGTCCAAAGCCATCGCTGAGCCGAACCTGTCGACCTTGATCGCGGCACTGGAAGCGAGCAGCAAGCCGACGATCGCCGCGATTCACAGCGTGTGCATGGGCGGCGGCCTCGAGTTGGCGCTGGGCTGCAGCTACCGCGTCGCGACCGCCGGCGCGCAGATTGCACTGCCGGAAGTGAAGATCGGTCTGATTCCGGGCGCAGGAGGCACGCAGCGTCTGCCGCGCGTGCTGGGCGTGGAAAACGCGCTGAACATGATCGCCACCGGCACCCCGGTGAAGAGCGAAGTGCTGGCAAAGATTCCCGGCCAGAAACTCTTTGATCGAATCGTCGAAGGTGATCTGCTCGAAGGCACGCTTGCCTTTGCCGCGGAAGTGCTCGACAAACGGCCGCTGCCCCTGGTGCGCAATTTGCGCGCCGAACACCCGAATGCCGACGCCTACTTCCAGTTCGCACGCAACACCGTAGGCAGCATGTCGCGCAACTTCCCCGAG
>JBEBHW010000324.1:0-4903 GCA_040081145.1 Burkholderiaceae bacterium | reverse complement strand
AGTTGCGGGGACGGCGGCGGCAGTGCGGCTTCGTCCGCCGCGTTCCGTGCGCGCCGCTTCGCCTCGGCACGCGACTCCGACCATTCGTAGATCAGCGGCAGCAGCAACAGGGTCAACAACGTCGACGTGATCAGGCCACCGACGACCACCGTGGCCAGCGGCCGCTGCGTCTCCGCGCCCACACCGGTGGAGAGGAGCATCGGCACCAGCCCCAGGATCGCCACCGACGCCGTCATCAGCACCGGCCGCAGGCGCATCGCCGCACCCTGGCGCACCGCGTCGCGCACCGCGAGACCGCGTTGCCGCAAGTCGTTCAGGAAGCTCACCATCACGATGCCGTTGAGCATCGCCACACCGAACACGGCGATGAAGCCGATGGCCGACGGCACCGACAGGTACTGGCCTGTCGCGAACAACCCGATGATGCCGCCTATGATCGCGAACGGCACGTTGGCGATGATCAGCGTCGCGTGGCGCACCGAGTTGAACGCGGTGTAGAGCAGAATGAAGATCAGCGCGATCGTCAACGGCACGATGAGCGCGAGCCGCGCCATCGCGCGCTGCTGGTTCTCGAACGCGCCGCCCCACTCGACCCAATAGCCGGTGGGCAACTTGACCTGGGCGGCGATTCGCGCATTGGCTTCTTTGACGAAGCTGTCCACGTCGCGGCCCTGCACGTCCATCTGCAGCACGGCGTAGCGCTGCAAGGCTTCGCGGCGAACGAAGGTGTAGCCTTCTTCGAGTTCGATCTTCGCCACTTGGGAGAACGGCACGATCGCACCCTCCGCGGTGCGGATCGGGATCGCCGCGATGGCGGACGGGCTGATTCGGAACTCCTCCGCCAGGCGCACGGCAATGTCGAAGCGGCGCGTGCCCTCGATCAGCGTCGACACGGTGCTGCCACCGATTCCCGCCTGCACGATCTCCAGAATGTCGTCGGCGTTCAGACCATACCGCGCGGCCGCAGCGCGATCGACTTTGATCACCATCTGCGGCTTGCCCTTGTTGGCTTCGGCAGACAGGCCGGTCACGCCGGGCACGGCGCCGATCACGCTCTTCAGCTGCGTCGACAGGCTTTCCAGCGTGTCCAGGTCCTCGCCATAGACCTTCAGCGCCAGCGTCGCGCGCACGCCGGAGATCAGCTCTTCCACGCGCATCTGGATCGGTTGCGTGGCACCGAACACAGCCGTCTGGACCTCGCCCTCGAGGTACTCCTGCATCTCCCTACCCAGTTCCGCGTACGACTGCTTTGTCGGCCACTCCTGCCTCGGCTTCATGTCCAGCAGCACTTCCATGTAGTTCACGTCGGCGGTTTCGCCTTTCTCGGCGCGCCCGATCGTCGCCAACACGGACCGCACATGCGGATACTTGCCGCGCAGCGCCGCGTCCATCAGGTTGGCGACGCGGATCGACTCGTCCAGGGACGTGGACGGGATGCCGACGACGCGAAACATGATGGCGTCTTCCTGCAGCGTCGGCATGAACTCCTTGCCGAGCAGCGGGAACAGCGCCAGCGAGCCAACGAGCAGCGCCAGGGCCGCGCTGATCACGATCTTCTTGCGATCCAGCGCCCAGTCGAGCAGCGGCAGGTAAAGGCGCTTCGCGCCGCGCACGAGCCAGGTGTCCTTTTCCTCCTTGGGTTGAAGGATGAGCGCCGCGAGCACCGGCACCAGGGTCAACGACAGCAGCAGCGAGCCGGCCATCGCGAACGTGATGGTCAGCGCCATCGGTTTGAACAGCTTGCCCTCCAGTCCGGTGAGCGAGAACAGCGGCAGGAACACGACGATGATGATCAAAATCGCGAATGCGATCGGATTCGCCACTTCGCGCGCCGCCTCCAGCACCAAGTGGGTCCGGTTGATCGGTTTGCCCGACGCGCGTGCGTGCGACATCAGGCGGAACGCGTTCTCCACCATCACCACCGCGCCGTCGACCATCATGCCGATCCCGATCGCCAAGCCGGCGAGCGACATCAGATTCGCCGACATGCCGAAGCGGTTCATCAGCACAAAGGCGAACAGCATCGCCATCGGCAGCGTGACGATGACGACGATGGCCGAGCGAATTTCGCCGAGGAACAGGAACAACACCACCGCAACCAGGATCGAGCCCTCGATCAAGGCGTTCGTCGACGTCGCGAGCGCCTTGTCGACGATTTCGGTGCGGTCGTAGATCGGCTTGAGCAGCACGCCTTTCGGCAAAGCCGCCTGAGCAATGGCCAGCTTGGCCTTGACGCCGGCGACCACGTTCGCGGCGTTTTCGTTGACCCGCGCCAAGGCCATGCCGAGCACAGTTTCCTGGCCGTCGCGCGTTACCGCGCCGAAGCGCACTGCCGGGGCTTCATTCACGTCGGCGACATCGCGCACATAGATCGGCGTGCCTTTGCGCTCGGCGACGACGATCGTGCCGATGTCCGCCGCGTTGCTCACCAGCCCGAGGCCGCGAACCAGGTACTGTTCGACACCGATGTTCAAGTACTGGCCGCCGACCTGCTTGTTGTTCGCCGCCAGCCGCTCCATGACGTCCTTGAACGACAAGCCGTACTTGACGAGCTTGCGCGGGTCGATCTGTACCTGGAACTGCTTTTCGTGGCCGCCCCAGGTCGTCACGTCGTCCACACCTGGCGCGGTGCGCAGGATCAGGCGCACCGTCCAGTCGTGCAGCGTGCGCAGGTCCATCGCGCTCAACTTCTTGTCAGCGTCCTCGATCGTGTACCAGAACACTTGGCCCAGGCCCGAGCTGTTGGGGCCGAGCACCGGTTCGCCGTAGCCCTGCGGCAGACGTTCCTTGACCTCCTGCAGTTTTTCCCCCACGAGCCGGCGCGCGAAGTAGATGTCGACGTCGTCGCTGAAGTACACGCCGACGTACGACAGACCGAACAGCGACACCGAACGCACGACCTCGACGTGCGCCAAGCCGGCCATCGCGCCTTCGATCGGCACGGTGAGCAGCCGCTCGATGTCTTCAGCAGCGACACCGGGAGACTCGGTGTAGATGTTGACCTGCGCCGGCGTCACGTCGGGGAAGGCGTCCACCGGCACCTGCCGGTAGGCCATCACGCCGAGGCCGACGAGAACGGCGAACGCGACCAGCACCAGCACCTTGTAGCGCAGCGAGGCATCGACTATTGCATTGAGCATGGTGCGTGATCCCTCTCAATGCCCGTGGCCGAGCTGCGACTTCAGCTTGCGCGCCTTCAGTGCGTACGTTCCCGCGGTGACGACCTGATCGCCGGCGACCAGGCCCGACTTCAACACGGTGCGCCCGGCGATTCGCTCGCCGGGTTCGACCAGTCGCATCTCGTAGGCGCCCTGCTCGAAGACGAAGACCGTCGGCTTGCCGTCCATCAACACGATGGCCGCATCGGGCAGCGAGATCGCATCGCGCTTGCTGCCCGTGGCCTCGATCGTCGCGGTGGCGAACATCTCGGGCTTCAGCCGCCCATCGGCGTTGGCCACCTCGATGCGCGCGGACACGGTGCGCGTGTCCTTGTCGAGCGACGCTCCGATGTGACCGACCCGACCGCTGAAAGACTCGCTCGGATAGGCGGGCACACTGACCTTGGCATTGGCGCCGATGCGGACCTTGGCGAGCGCCGCTTCGGGCAAATCGGCCTGGATCCAGACGCGGCTCAGGTCTGCAATGGTGAACATCGCTTCACTGGGGCTTGCCAGCTCGCCCAACGTCGCCTTCTTTTCGATCACGGTACCGGCGAACGGCGCGGTCACGGCAAAGGCCGACACCGCAGCGCCTTCGGCTTCGGACGCGCCACCGAGCAAGCGCAGTCGATCCGCCGCGGCGCGCTGCGCGGCGGCGGCCTTGTTGCGCTCAGCCTGCGCGCGCAGGAAGTCCTTGCGCGGGATGATTTCGTCGGCGTCGAGCGCCTCGGCGCGCTTGAAATCGGCTTCGGCGATGCCCGCTTCAGCCTGCGCGTGCTTGAGTGCGGCATGCGCTTCGCGCACCGCGACGCTGTCGAGCGTGGCGAGCGTCTGCCCGGCGCGCACCCGGTCGCCAAGCTTGGCAGTGACCGACGTGATGCGGCCCTCGTTGCGCGCGGCGACGCGGGCGAGCCTGTCCTGGTCGGGGCGAATCGTCGCGGTGACCATGAGCGTCTCGCCGAGCGGTAGCGGCTTGACGGTCTCGACCTTCACGCCGGCGCGTTCGGCCTCTTCGCTCGTCAGGGTCAGCTCCTCGTCCTGTTCGGCATGGCCGCCGGCCTTTTCTGCACCGGGGCCTGCCTTCTTCTCACCGGCGTGCTCGGCGTGCTTGGCGCCTTCGGCGGCGTGCTCGTCCTTCGCTGCGCCCTTGCCGCAAGCACTCATGGCGAGTGCAAGCGCCAGCGTGAGGGCGAGCCATTTGAGCGGCGCGTGGGCCGGACTGCCAGTGCACAAGGCAGTGCGCTTGTCGTCGTGCAGAGCATTCATCGCGATGTTCCTTCCTGCGACCATCCGGCCGCCTGTTCGAGTTCGATTCGGGTGGCGTGGTAATCGGCGAGCGCGTCGTTGAGGTCGCGCTCGGCATCGAGCGCTTGGCGATTCACGATCAACTGGTCGAGCAGGCCGATCTGGCCAGCCTGGCGCGATTTCGCGGCGAGTTGTTGGTTGTCTGCCGACGCGGGTGCCATCGCACGCTGCAGACGCTGGAGTCTGTCGAATTGGCTCTCGAGCCGGCTCCACAGGCGACGCACCTGCGCCTGGGTGTCGCGCAATGCGCTGGCGCGTTCGACCTCGGCCTGTGTCAACTCACTCATGGCCTGGCCGATGGCGCCGTCGTTGCGTTTGAACAGCGGCAACGGCAGCGAGACGGACAGCGTGGTGATGCGTTCGCGCGCATCGCCCGGGCCGTCGCGGCCCGTGCTGAGCCCGAAGGTGATATCCGGGGTGCGGCTGGCGCGCTCCAACCC
>JBEBHW010000323.1:0-4909 GCA_040081145.1 Burkholderiaceae bacterium | reverse complement strand
GTAAGCCGTGTGCGGGAAATCCGCATGCACGGTTTGAACGGGGGTGTTGGCTCTGTTATCGACCTTCGGGCCTGAAACGGGCCAACATCTACCAATGACAGGAGCACAAGAGTGGTTGCGCATCGAGTCGCTCGATCTCGAGGCACAAGGCGTGGCCCACAACGCCGAAGGGAAGGTCGTATTCGTCGAGGACGCGCTGCCCGGCGAAGAAGTGACGGTCAGGGTAGGCCGCAGCAAGAACCAATGGGAGCAAGCGGCGCCGGTAGCTTGGCGGCACGAAAGTTCGCAGCGCGTCACGCCACGCTGCCCGCACTACGGAACGTGCGGGGGCTGCAAGATGCAGCACCTTCACGTTGGCGCCCAGCTTGCGGTAAAACAGCGCGCACTCGAAGACGCACTCTGGCACCTCGGAAAGGTTCGCGCCGAGCAGATCTTGCGGCCGATCGAAGGGCCGGCCTGGGGTTATCGCTATCGCGGCCGCCTGTCGGTCCGGTATGTCGCCAAGAAGGGCAAAGTGCTGGTCGGTTTCCACGAGCGCAAGTCGAGTTTTGTTGCCGACATGAGCCGCTGCGAAATCCTGCCTCCCGCCTTGAGTTCACTGTTGCTGCCGATGCGCGAGCTGATCGGCGGCATGGACGAGCGCGATCGTTTGCCACAAATCGAATTTGCGCTGGGCGACAGCGCAACAGCCCTGGTGTTGCGCCATCTCCAGCCGCTGGGCGCGGCGGACCGGTCGCGACTGCGCGAGTTCGGCGCGTTGCACAACGTGCGATGGTGGCTGCAGGCCCAAGGGCCCGCCAGTGCGTGCCCGTTGATTGAGTCTGATCCGCCGCTGATCTACGGTCTGCCGGAGTTCGGGGTGAGCATCGCGTTCACGCCGACCGACTTCACCCAGGTCAATTCGCAAATCAATCGCGTCCTCGTCGCCCGCGCGATTCGTTTGCTCGATCTCCAGCCCCACGAGCGGGTCATCGACTGGTTTTGTGGTCTGGGTAATTTCACGTTGCCGATCGCCACCCGCGCGCGCCAAGTGCTCGGCGTCGAAGGCAGCGAGGTTCTGCTGCAGCGCGGGCGCGAAAACGCCGCGCGCAATTCTTTGCATGACCGGGCAACGTTTGCGGCTCGCAACCTCTTCGAGTTGTCGCTGGCCGACCTGGCTGCCTATGGGCACGCCGACAAGTGGCTCATCGATCCGCCGCGCGAAGGCGCATTCGCGCTGGTCAAGGCGCTCGCGGATTTGGCCGAAGCGCCGCCGGAGGACCAGGTCATCGACGTGCCGCAGCGCATCGTCTACGTCAGCTGCAACCCCGCAACGCTCGCGCGCGACGCGGGTCTGTTGGTGCACCGGGCCGGCTACCGTTGCCTCGCGGCAGGTGCCGTCAACATGTTCCCGCACACCGCGCACGTGGAAAGCATCGCGGTGTTTGAGCGCGCTGAGGTGGCGCCTGTGCAAGCATTTCCCGAGACATGAAAATGGGGCCCGCAGGCCCCATCTGGAATTCAGGCCTCACGCGCCTCAGTCGTTGTTTCCGCCGGCAATGCCGAGCAGCGCGAGCAGCGACTGGAACACGTTGTACAGGCTCAGGTAAACGCCCAAGGTCGCCGTGATGTAGTTGGTTTCCTCGCCGTCTTGAACGCGCTTCAGGTCGTACAGGATGAAGGCCGAGAAGATGCCGATCGCCAGCACCGCAATCGTGATCATCAGGGCGCTGGATTGAAGGAAGATGTTCGCCACGCCGGCGACGAGCAGCATGATGGCGCCGATGAACAGCCACTTGCCCATGGCCGTGAGGTCACGTTTGATGATCGACGACAGTGACGCCATCCCGAGGAAAATCAGTCCCGTACCGGTGAAGGCCGTCATGATCAGCCCCGCGCCGTTGGACAGCCCTAGCACCGCCCCGATGAGCCTGGACAACATCAGCCCCATGAAGAAGGTGAACGCCAGCAGCACCGGCACGCCGGCTGCCGAGTTCTTCAGCTTTTCGATCGCGAAGATGAAGCCGAAAGCTCCAACAAGGAAAACGATCGCGCTCATCCCCACGCCCATGCCCCGCACGAGGCCGGTGGACACTCCCAGCCATGCGCCCGCGACCGTGGGCACCATCGACAGGGCGAGAAGCCAGTAGGTGTTGCGCAGAACGCGATTGCGTTGCTCAACTGAAACGCTGCCACTCAGGCGGTCAGCATAAGCAGTTTGCAGACTTTGATCCATGGAACCTCCGGATTGTTGGCGACGGTCGTTCAGACCCCGAGCGCAAATTCTAGTTCCCCTGGGATGTCAATGGGGAGTCGGATTTATCCCGGTGTCATTCGGCCACGACTTGTGCACGGCCGGTTTTCGGGCTTCAGGACTGTAAGGTATTGGATACAGCCATACTGCGCAACCACCTATTCGCCCTGGCGAATCCATCCCAATGCTGAATCGACCCTGCCTGACCCTGGACGACGTCAAACGCATGGCATCGGCCGCCGAGGCTGAGGCGCTGCGCAACACCTGGGCCGTGACCTTTGCCATTGTCGACGACGGCGGCCACCTGCTGTGGCTGCAGCGGCTCGACGGTGCACCGCCGATTTCGGCGCACCTCGCCCCGGCGAAGGCGCGCACTGCGGCTCTTGGGCGACGCGAAAGCCGCGTCTACGAGGAGATGATCAATCAGGGCCGTGTCGCATTCCTGAGCGCCCCGGAACTCGAAGGCATGCTCGAAGGGGCGGTGCCAATCATGGTGCAAGGCCAATGCGTCGGCGCCGTCGGCGTGAGCGGCGTGAAGAGCGCGCAAGACGCGCAGGTGGCAAGAGCCGCCATCGCGGCGCTGGGCACCTGACACTCCATCGCCGGTTCCATCAGGGGCGTCGAATATACTCGGCCGTTCACCCGCAACCATCCTCGCCCAGCGAAACTCCTCGCAGTTTGCGGCTCGGAGACTCCCCCTCGGTTTCTTCCGTCAGTCTTTGCCTCGAGATGCAAAGCTGGGCATGCACACGAACGGAGAACCCGGTGCCGCCGCAATTGCTGACCCCTCAACCGCAAGCGATTCTGGCGCTCGCAGACGGCACCGTCTTTCAAGGAATTTCGATCGGCGCTCCCGGGCGCACCGTCGGTGAAGTGGTTTTCAACACGTCGATGACGGGTTATCAGGAGATCCTCACCGATCCGAGCTACTGCAGGCAGATCGTCACGCTGACCTACCCCCACATCGGCAACTACGGGGTGAATGGGGAAGATGTCGAGTCTTCGGCGGTTCAGGCGGCTGGCCTGGTTATCAAGGAACTGCCGGTGATCGAGTCGAACTTTCGCAGCACTTCGTCGCTGGCGCGCTATCTTCGGGACACTCGCACGGTGGCGATCGCCGCTGTCGATACCCGCCGGCTGACACGACGGCTGCGCAGCGATGGCGCGCAAAACGGCTGCATCTTGGCACTGCCCGACCTGCAACTGTGCACGCCTGCCTACATCGACGAAGCGATCGCGTTGGCGCGGGGCGCGCCGAGCATGACGGGGCTTGACCTTGCGCAAGTCGTCAGCTGCGCGAAACCGTTTGGGTGGCAGCAATCGGCCTGGAGTCTGGAGCAGGGCTACGCGCGAGCGGCAGGTGCCGGCTTGCATGTTGTGGCCTACGACTTCGGCGCCAAGTACAACATCCTGCGGATGCTGGTCAGCCGCGGTTGCCGCGTCACGGTGGTGCCGGCAAAGACGCCGGCGCACGAGGCGCTCGCGCTGCGCCCCGACGGCATCTTCCTCAGCAACGGCCCGGGCGATCCGCAGCCGTGCGCGTACGCGATCGAAGCGGCGCGCAGCTTGATCGACAGCGGCGTGCCGACATTTGGAATTTGCCTGGGCCACCAGATCATGGCGTTGGCCTCGGGCGCACGCACCTTCAAGATGAAGTTCGGACACCACGGCGCGAACCACCCGGTGAAAGACCTGGATTCGGGCAAGGTGTGCATCACGGCGACGCTGCGGCCCACGCATTTGTCTCTGTTCGACGGCACGCTGCAGGGCCTTGCGCGCACCGACAGGCCGGCGCTGAGTTTTCAGGGCCACCCTGAAGCGTCCCCGGGTCCTCACGACATCGATTACCTGTTCGATCGGTTCACGGAAATGATGCAGGCAGCAAGCTCTGGCGCCAAAGGGGCCCTCAATGCCTAAGCGCACCGACCTCCAATCGATTCTGATCATCGGCGCCGGCCCGATCATCATCGGCCAAGCGTGCGAGTTCGATTACTCCGGCGCCCAGGCGTGCAAGGCGCTGCGCGAAGAGGGCTACAAAGTCATTCTCGTGAACAGCAATCCGGCGACGATCATGACCGATCCGGACATGGCCGACGTGACCTACATCGAGCCGATCACGTGGCAGGTGATCGAGCGCATCATCGCCAAGGAGCGGCCCGACGCGGTGCTGCCCACGATGGGCGGCCAGACGGCGTTGAATACCGCACTCGCGCTCGCCGAGGACGGCACACTCGCCAAATACGGCGTCGAGATGATCGGCGCCAACGAGCGCGCCATCGAGAAAGCCGAAGACCGGCTCAAGTTCAAGGACGCGATGACGAGCATCGGCCTGGCGTCGGCGCGCAGCGGAATTGCCCACAACATGGTTGAGGCGCTGGCGGTGCAGCAGCAAATCCTCGGCCTGACCGGGGGCACCGGCTTCCCGATGGTGATTCGTCCGAGTTTCACCCTGGGCGGAACCGGCGGCGGAATTGCGTACAACCCCGAGGAGTTTGAGGAGATCTGCAAGCGCGGCCTGGACCTGTCGCCCACCCACGAGCTGCTCATCGAAGAGTCGCTCATCGGCTGGAAGGAATTCGAGATGGAAGTCGTGCGCGACAGCGCCGACAACTGCATCATCGTCTGTTCGATCGAGAACCTGGACCCGATGGGAATTCATACCGGCGACTCCATCAC
>JBEBHW010000322.1:0-4912 GCA_040081145.1 Burkholderiaceae bacterium | reverse complement strand
GGGTCACATCGACCGCATCGACACGATAGGTGAAGGCCTGCGCGCGCGGGCCGTGTTGATCGACTACAAGACGGGCAGCGTCGAATCCTTGAAGCGCAAGGTGCGCGAACCGCTGGAAGACACCCAACTCGCGTTCTATGCGGCACTGTTGCCGCCGGACTCGCTCGAGTTCGGGCGCCCCTTGCGTGCCATCTACCTGGCGCTGGACAGTCGCAAGCGCATCGAGGTCATCGAACACATGGGCGTCGAGGGGTCGGCACAAACCTTGATCGAAGGGCTCGCGTCAGAGCTTCGACGCATGCGCGGCGGCCACGCCTTGCTGCCGCTGGGCGAGGGCGACACCTGCGACTACTGTGAGGCACGCGGTCTGTGCCGGCGCGACCATTGGGCCGAGCCCGGGATCGACTCCCGATGACCCGCCCCGCCTACCGCGTCGACGGGAGCGAGGTCCATCGCGACGAGTTCTATCGCCACGCCTGCGACCCGCAACGCAGCGTGCTTGTCGAGGCGTGCGCGGGGGCGGGCAAGACCTGGATACTGGTGTCGCGCATCCTGCGCGCACTGCTCGAAGGCGCGCGGCCCCACGAAATTCTGGCGATCACATTCACGCGCAAGGCGGCCGGGGAAATGCAGGAGCGCTTGAGCCAGTGGCTGCGCGAGTTCGCCGACCCGCAAATGCCGCCGGATCGGAAAATTGCCGAGCTGATGGCCCGCGGCGTTGCGCCGCACAGCGCAGCGCAACTCGCGCCGCAACTGGCCCAGCTGAACGCCAAGCTGCTCGACGAAGCGCGTGCCGTGCAGATTCAGACCTTCCATGCGTGGTTCGCGCAGTTGCTGCGTTCCTCGCCCAGTGAATTGCTCGACGAGATCGGTCTGCGGTCCGACATGGAGTTGATCGAAAGGATAGACGACCACCAGGCTGCCGTCTGGCGGCGCTTTCATGGGGCGGTGCGGCGCGACGCCGTGTGCCTGCAGGATTTCGACGAACTCTGCGCCCGTCGCGGCCGCGCCCGGCTGCGCACCTGGCTCGAAGCGACGCTGGAGCGGCGCGTCGAAATCGAGCGCGCCGATCGTGCCGGCGTGCTCGAGGCCAGCGTCCCCCCGCCATGGATCGTCTGGCCGGAACTTCAAGTCGACCAGGACCCGGTGCAAACACTGCATGCGCCGAACTGGCGCGTCGCGCTGCGTGACCTGGCCGGGCAACTTGGGCGGGGCGGCATCCGCGCCAGCGGCGCCTCGCAGCGTTTGACGCTCGCGCTTGCGCAGGAGGAAGGACGCGGCGTATTCGACGCCGCGTGGAACGCCTTGTTCACCGCCAGCGGCACGCCGCGCAAGGACTTGGGTCAGGTGCCGGGCCTCGTTGACGTGCAGGTGCGCCTCGAACGTCTCGCGGCGCAGCTGAACCAACACGACGCGCGGCGCGAACACTTGGCCATGGCGCGACTCGCGCGCGTGCTGCTGGTCGAGTACATCGCCTATAAACGCGAGCAGGGTTTGGCCGACATGTCCGACCTCGAGACCTGTGCGTCGAGCCTGCTTCGCGACGGCGCACTCACGGGTTGGATCCAGGAGCGTTTGGACGCGCGCTATCGGCACGTCCTGATCGACGAGTTTCAAGACACGAGCCCGCTGCAATGGCACGCCTTGCGCGCCTGGCTTGAGGGCTACGTGGGTGCGGGTGGCGGCGCGAGTGGGCAACGCCCGCCGTCGGTGTTCATCGTCGGAGACCCGAAACAAAGCATCTATCGCTTCCGACGCGCCGAGCCGCGAGTTTTCGAGGCGGCGCGCGGCTTCGTGCGCGACGCGCTCGGGGGCGTGATTCTGGAATGCGACCATACACGGCGCAATGCGCCCGAAATCGTCGCGCCGCTCAACGCCATCTTCGCGCGGGCGAGCGAACTTGGCGAGTTCGGCGCGTACCGCCGGCACACGACCGAAATTGTGCCGCTCGCCCACGCCGGGATCCTGGCTTTGCCTGCGGTGGTGCGGCAGCGCGCCGGCGGCGCAACCGCACCCGGGGCGGGGGCGGCTTGGCGTGACAGCCTGTGCACACCGCGCCACAGCGTGGAAGAAGTGCTGCGCGAAGAAGAGGCTCGGCATGTCGGCCGGGCTGTCCAGGATCTGATTCGGCGCCACGCCGTCCAGCCGCGCGAGATCATGGTGCTCTGCCGCAAGCGCCAGTCGCTGCGCCTGGCGGCACAGGCGCTGCGTGAAGTCCACGTGCCGTTCGTCGCCGTGGAAGATCATGCCCTGCTCGATGCGCCCGAAGTGCGCGATCTGGTCGCCGTGCTCGACGTCCTGGTGTCGACGTCGCACAACCTGTCGCTCGCCCAGGCGCTGCGATGCCCCCTGTTCGGCGCGAGCGACGCTGACCTGATGGCCTTGGCGCAACCTTCCAGCGGACACGCGTCGTGGTGGACGGCACTGCTGCAGGAGCCGCCGGCGAGTGCGGCGTTGCGCCGCGCCGCCGAACTGCTGCGTAGCTGGCACGCTGACGCCACGCGCTTGCCGCCGCATGACCTGCTCGACCGGATCGTGCACCAAGGCGAATACCGCGAAAGAGTCGCCGCGGCGGTCCCTGCCGATCAATGCCCGGCAGCGCTGCAGGCGATCGACGCCTTGCTCGAGCAGGCGCTGACCTTGGATGGCGCGAGATACGCCACACCCTACAACTTCGTGCGCGCGCTGAAGCGACGCAGCATCCGCGTCGCCGCGCCGGCGCGCGCCGACGCTGTGCAGCTCCTCACCGTGCACGGCGCGAAGGGACTGGAAGCCCGGGTCGTCTTGATCATGGATGCGCAACCCGAGGCGGCGGCATCCCGCGGCCCCGGCGTGCTGGTGGACTGGCCGGTCGACGCAGACGCGCCGCATTGCTGCGCGTTCCTGTATTCGGAAGCGCGCTGTCCCGAGTCCTTGCGCGACCTGTTGAGCGCCGAGGTGGTGGCGCGCGATCGCGAAGAGCTGAATGGCCTTTACGTCGCCATGACGCGTGCCAAAGAGCGCCTGATCGTGAGCGCCACTGAACCCCATCGGCAGGCGCCCGGCATCTCGTGGTGGCGAAGAGTTGAAGCACACGCTGCAGCGTGGGTCTCGCACGATGGTGCATGGGAGCCGCCCCGGCCAGCGTCGAACCCGCTGCGCCTCAAGGGGCTGCCCCTGCGCGAGCGCGAGCGCCTGAACGAGCTCGCGCCGCAGGCGGCCGCTTCGGCTGACGAGCCCGGCGCGGCGCGGCGCCGCCTGGGCCGCGGCGTGCATCGATTCCTCGAATGGGCGACGCCGAACCGCGGCACCGTCGACGATTTGTCGCAATTCGCCGGCGCGGCGGCTCGCGAGTTCGGCGCATCCGCGGACGAGGTGCTGGATGTCGGTCGTGCCATCCTGCACAGCGAGGCTTGCGCGCGATTCTTCGATTCCCCAGAGCTGCGCTGGGCCGGCAATGAGGTCCCGGTGAGCGACGCCGACGAGCTCCTGAGAATCGATCGCCTGGTCCTGTTCGAAGCCGCGAGTGGCAAGGTGTGGTGGGTGTTGGACTACAAACTTTCGCATCAACCCGAGGAGTTGCCGGCGTACCGCGATCAATTGCTGCGGTATCGCGACGTCGTGGCCCGGCTGGAGCCCCATTGCACGGTGCGCTGCGCATTCCTCACGGGCCGCGGGCAAGTCATCGAGATGTCCTGAA
Organism: Burkholderiaceae bacterium; assembly: GCA_040081145.1. GTDB lineage: Bacteria > Pseudomonadota > Gammaproteobacteria > Burkholderiales > Burkholderiaceae_C > JAEMQF01. The sequence goes on along the minus strand of JBEBHW010000322.1, from coordinate 1,233 downwards.
CGACCGCGCCGCCGGCGCGCAGGCGTTGAGCCCGTGGGCTCGAAATGAGTCGCGAACCGGGTGCTGATCGGTGCTTCGCCGGCCTGGCCGAAGTCGTCCAATGGGGTAGGTTCACGATTTCGAACCATGGATTCCTCAGCCCCTGCAGCCAGCAAGCCCGCCACCCCGCGCCAATTCGGCCGCTTCGAACTTCGCCAACTGCTCGGAAAGAGCGTGGCCACGATGGCTTGGCTGGCGTTTGATCCGCGAATTCGCGGCGAGGTGATGCTCGTCATGCCGCGCCGTCCCCCGGCCAGCCCGAGCGCGGCTGCGAAGTGGCAGGCAGGTGTGCAGCGCGGCGCGCGCCTGAACCACCCCAACCTCGCGCCGCTGCTGGACATCGGCGTTCAGGAGCAATGGCCTTTTGCCGTCGTCGATCGACGCATCGGCGTGACCTTGGGCGAGTGGCTGGCGCAACACTCCGAGCCCACGGTGGCGGACACGGTGAATCTGCTGATCTCGGCTCTGCAGGGCCTGGCCTACGCCCACGACGCAGGGACCGGCCATCAGGACGTTCAATTGCACTCGGTGCTCGTCAACGACGACGGCGAAGCGGTCTGGATGGTTTTGGGTGCGGGTGGCGACTTGGTGACGCCCGCGCCGTCCCCGCGCGGCAGCGACGCAGAGCAGGGCGGCCCGGCGGCTCTGCAGCAGATTCATCGCCAGCGTGGCGAGGCGCAGCGCGACTTGCTGGGCTGCGGCCTGCTGATGCACCGCTTGCTCGCCGGTGCCCTCGCTTTGGACGAGCCCGACTTCAACCAGACGCTTGCCCGGCTCGCCCCCACAGGCCACGAAATCCTGCGCCTTCCCTACCAGACGCCTCAAGTGATCCCCGACGCGCTGCGCGCCATCGCCAATCGATGCACAGCGCACCAGGAGCGACACCGCTACCGCAGCGCACGCACGTTGCTCCGCGCGCTCGAGGGTTGGCGTCAGGCTCAAGCGCTGGAGTCCGGGGGGCCGTTGGCGCTGTTGATGGACCGCTTGCAAAGCGTCGGTCACCTGCCCGCGCAACCGGGACTCGCCGCCCGAGTCACGGGAATCACGAGCGTCGAAGGTCAGCACGCTGAAGAGATTGCCGAGCATGTCTTGCAAGACATCGCGCTGAGCCTGGAACTGGTGCGCTCTTCGAACTCGGTTCAGGTGCGCGGCTCGATGGAGGCTGGCGACGGGCCCATCCTGGCGATTCGGCGC
>JBEBHW010000321.1:0-4913 GCA_040081145.1 Burkholderiaceae bacterium | reverse complement strand
GCCAGGACACGGCGGTGAGCCCACGCGACACAGCGCGCTATTACGACGCGGTGGTGAGCAAGATGGGCCAGGCCGCTGCCGACGAGACGGTGGAGCTGGTCCTCGCGCCGGGGGTGGGCCACTGTGCCGGCGGAGTTGCGCCGGATCGCGCTGATCTGATGAAAGCGCTCGTGACGTGGACCGAGCAGGGCACACCGCCCTCGAAGCAAGGCGTCGTGCACGCGGCGCTCGACGCGGTGGGCAAGCCAGTGCAGACGCGGCCGATGTGCAAGTACCCGACGTACGCGCGCTACAAGGGAGCAGGGGACGTCAACGCGGCAGAGAACTTCAGCTGCTCTACCCAGTAACACCCGAGCCTCGCATGGTATTGACCGAAGACCAAAAGGCCTTGCAAGACAGCGCGCGGCGCTTTTCGCGCGAGCGTCTGCTGCCGGACTACCAGAAGCGCGAAAAGCTCGGCGTGCTCGATCGTGGCTTGATCGCCGAGATGGGGCGCTTGGGGCTGCTCGGCATGGACCTGCCCGAAGAGTACGGTGGCATGAACGCCGACGCCGTGACGACGGGGCTCATTGCCGAAGAACTCGCGTACGGTGACTTCAACGTCAGCGCCGTGCCCGTCGGGATATCGCTGAACGCGGCGATCCTGCTGCGCCACGCCCAACCCGAGGTCGTGCGCGAATGGGTGCCGAGAATGATTCGCGGCGACGCCGTCGTGGCCATTTGCCTCACCGAGCCGCGCGGCGGGTCCGACGCTGCCAATTTGCAGATGCGCGCCCGGCGGGACGGCGACGACTACATCATCAACGGCGAAAAGACGTCAATCACATTCGCCGATCGTGCCGACGCTTATCTGATCTTCGCCCGCACCGGCACGCCCGAGCAGGGCGCGAAGGGCGTCAGCGCGTTTTTCATCCCGTACGAGGGCACGAAGGGAATTTCGCGCACGCACTTCGACGACGTGGGCAGCGCGATCATTGGCCGCGGCTCGGTGTTCTTCGACGACGTGAGGGTTCCCGCAAGTCACCGCCTGGGCGACGAAGGCAAGGGCTTCACGCAGGTGATGCAGGGCTTCGACTACAGCCGCGCGCTGATCGGCTTGCAGTGCCTTGGCGCTGCGCAGGCGTCACTCGACGAGGCCTGGGCTTACGCGAAGGAGCGCGAGGCGTTCGGCCGGCCGATCGGGCAATTTCAGGGCGTGAGCTTTCCGCTGGCCGAGGGCGAGTCGATCGTCGCCGCGGTGCGCCAGCTCTGCTATCACACGCTCGCGCTGCGCGACGCCGGGCAGCCGCATACCAAGGAAGCGGCGATGTGCAAGTGGATGGGGCCGAAGACCGCGTTCGACGTCATCCACCAATGCCTGCTGACGTTCGGCCACTACGGCTGGAGCAAGGACTTGCCGCACCAGCAGCGCCTGCGCGACGTGATGGGCCTGGAGATCGGCGACGGCACGGCGCAGGTGATGAAGCTCATCATCGCGCGCGAGCGCATCGGGCGGGTCGCGGTGCAGTATTGAATTCGGAGACGCCATGCCGTATGAGTCGATTTACCGCGCGGGTCTGTTCAAGGGCCAGACCATCATCGTCACCGGCGGGGGCAGCGGCATCGGCCGCTGCACGGCGCACGAGCTTGCGGCGCTCGGCGCGCACGTCGCGCTGATCGGGCGCACGCTCGAGAAGCTCGAAACCGTGCGCGGCGAGATCGCCGAGGACGGCGGCAGCGCCAGCGCGCATGCGTGCGACATTCGCGACGAAGCGACGGTCGGCGCGACGATTGACGCGGTGCTGCAACTGCGCGGGCGCCTCGACGGCCTGGTGAACAACGCCGGCGGCCAGTACCGCACGCCGATGAAAACCATCTCGACGAAGGGTTTCGAAGCGGTCGTGCGCAGCAACCTCACCGGCGGCTTCATCTTCATGCGCGAAGCCTACCTGCGCTGGATGGAGGCGCATGGCGGCGCGATCGTCAACATCATCGCCGACATCTGGCACGGTTGGCCCGATTTCGCGCACTCGGGCGCAGCGCGCGGCGGCATGCTCACGCTCTCCGAAACCGCGGCGTGCGAGTGGGCCGCGTCGGGCGTTCGCGTGAACACGGTGGCGCCGGGCGGCATCGCGTCGAGCGGCTTCGACACCTACGCGCCCGAGGCGCAGGCGAAGATTCTGGAATTCCCGCCGACCGTGCCGCTGCAACGCTTCGGCACCGAGGCCGAAGTGTCGTCGGCGATCGTCTACCTGCTCTCGCCCGGCGCGGCGTACATCACCGGCACGTGCACGCGGGTCGACGGCGGAACGCCCAACGCGCGTGGCACCTGGAAATTGCAGCCGCACAGCCGCAGCCAGCCCTTCGAAGGTTTTCACCGCGCGCGGGTTCCTGAACTGCTGCGCCGGCCAGGATGACCGCCGGGTTGAGCGAGTTGGGCGAGATACTCGGGGGCATGAACCTGCTCGGCGACGAACCCGCCCTCACGCGCAGAATCGCGGCCTACCTCAGCCAGCAGGTGCGGCGCCACGTCACGGTGGGGACGATTCGGCGCTTCCCGGTCGGCTTTTCCTGGTTGACCTATTCGGTTCCGGTGCGCGGCCTGCGTGGCGGCGCCGAAGAGAGCGAAGAACTGATCCTGCGCCTCGGCCCGGACTACGGCCTGTTCGCGCCGTACAGCGCCGTGCCGCAAGTGCTCGCGATGCAGTCGCTCGAAGGCAGCAGCGTGCCGCTGCCGCGCGCCTACTGGAGCAGCGACGACGCAGCCATCTTCGGTGCGCCATTCATGTTCTGCGAAAAACTCTCGGGCGCTGCCGTCGTGCCCTGGGTCCCGGCGGGAACAGTGCCTCTCGAAGAAGGCTACCGGCGCCGCCTGGGCGAGCAGTTCATCGACGCGCTCGCGGCCTTGCACCGCTTCGACTGGCGCGCCCGGCCCATCGCCGCGCTCGCATCTGGCATCGACGTGAACAACGCGGCGCGGCGCAACGTCGAACACTGGGAAGCGCAGATCGCGCGCTGGGCGATGCGCCCGTACCCGCTCGCCGATTGGGGCTTGCGCTGGCTGAAGGCGAATGCGCCGGTCGCGCCGCATGTGGCGATCGTGCACGGCGACTACCGCACCGGGAACTTTCTCGAGCGCGACGGGCGCATCACGGCGATCCTCGACTGGGAGCTCGTGCACCTGGGCGACCCGCACGAAGACCTGGGCTGGGCGAGCTTGCCGATGTACATGGGCGGCAGCCAGCTCATCTGTCGCCTCGCCGAGCCCGCGTGGTTTTACGAGCGCTACGCAGGGCAAGTGGGCTTCGAAGTCTCGCCGGCCTCGCTGCGCTACTACCAGGCGCTGTCGCTCTTGAAACTCGCCGCGACGCACATGGCGGCGGCGCGCTGTTTCGAAGAAGGCCGGATTCAAGACTTGCGCATGCCGGCGATGGGCAGCCAGGTCGCTGCGTGTTTGCGGCAGATGGAAAAGGTCATCGACAAGGCACCATGAACAACTCCTTCCCGCGCCTCATCGACGGAATGTGCGCGACGCTGCGCAGCGAAGTCCTGCCACGCCTCAGCGACGACTACGCACGCAGTCAGGTGTTCGGCGTGATCAACCTGCTGAATACGTTCAAGGTGCGCGCCGATTGGTCGGCAGGCTTTCTGCTGGAGCAGATCCGGGCGCAGAGAGATGCGCTGAACAATGTCGCCGAGCTGCTGCGCGAATCGCCGCCGGGGCTCGACGTGCCTGCCATGCCGGCGTTGCCGATGCCCGTGGCAACTCCCGTGATCGAACTGCTTGCGCTGCGCGACGACGCGAATCGCGCCATCGGCGTGTGGTCGGTGTGGGTCGAGGCGAATCGTGCCAACCTGGACGCCGGCCGCGCCGCGCGCATCGACGAATTTCTGCGTGCGGCAATGCGCGCCGAGGTCGCGATCGAGTTGAAGAACGCGCCGCGGCCGCTGTTTGCGGAGATGTCGAGCGGGACTGAGGGTTGAGGTGACCGGCCGGCAATTCGTCTTGCCGCGAACGAGGTCACCGTTCAGGATGCGAGTCGGAGTGGCGCGGCGCGATTGCGGGTGTTCGCGCGATGCGGGTCTGCACGCACATTCGAGCGAATCAAGGGCTTGGTTGAAACTTGCGCGGCGTCCCGCGCCGAGCCCGTTCTGCTTGTCACAGCAGCTATGACGGCTGGGTTTTCGCCCGCGCCGCCGGGGTGGGCTAGGGTGCTTGCACCGACGGGGCGATCTTCCACGGATTGACAGCGGCGGTGATTCGTCTAGATTCCGATCCGAACGGTACGCTAGCGTATGGCACGCTCGAGACCGCAAATCCGACCCGGCCGCGTCCCCTGCGGCCACGCTCACCGGCGCGTCGCACCGGCCACGATTTCAGGAGAACCCCCGCCATGATCCACCTCACCCGCAGACTGCTTTGCCTGTCTGGTGCTGCGCTGTTCGCGCTGGGCAGCACCACGGCAATTGCCCAGGCCCCCATCAAGGTCGGCCTGCTCACCATCGACAGCGGCCCGTTCGCGACCTATGCGAATCTGATCGAAGAGGGCGCGAAGACCGGCATCGACATGCTCAACGCCGAAGGCGGGGCGCTGGGCCGCAAGTTCGAACTCGTGATCCAGGCGCACTCCGGCACGCCAGCGGCGGCGCTCGCCGCAGCGACGAAACTCGCCCAGCAAGGCGGCGTCTCGGTGATCATGGGGCAGACGCTGAGTTCGCATTCGCTGGCGTTGTCGCCCAAGCTCGACGCGCTGAACGTGCTGCACATTGACACCTATGCGCAGAGCAACGACTTGATGACCAAGTCGTGCGCGCCGAACTACTTCCGCGTGAACACGCCCGACGCGCTGACGACGCGAATGATGCAGGACTACGTCAAGTCCACCGGCGCCAAGACGTGGAACCTGATCTCGATGGACTACGCCGCCGGCCAG
>JBEBHW010000320.1:0-4914 GCA_040081145.1 Burkholderiaceae bacterium | reverse complement strand
GGGCGCAAATGCATGTCGCGGTCCGTCGCGTGGATCACGTCGTAGTAAGGCCCTTCCTGCGGGAACTCGCCCGTCACGCCGATCGCGACGATCGCCTCGGGCAGGCGCATGCCGCGGTCTTCGGTGAACTTTTCGCGCGGCAGGATCTTGCCTCGCGCGACGCCCGTCAGGTCGGGGACGAGGCATTCGATTTCCGTGACGCGCCTCTCGTTGAGCCAGTTTTCCAGATCGCTGAATGTGAATTTGCTTTTGTCGAGCATGGGTCACCTGTTGCCGGTTTGTTTGTTGGAATTCGATGGGACAGCGGTCGTGACGACCGCGGGCCTATCGATCCGGCTCGGGGTGACTCGAGCGATGTCTGTCGCCTTGGCGGGAACGGTAGACCTCGCAAGCTGCGCCGAACGCCTTGAGCAGCTTCATCGACACCGGGTTACTCGCCGCCTGCCACTCCGGGTGCCACTGCACGCACAGGTTGAAGCCTTTGGCGGCGTCGACCGTGAATGCCTCGACCAACCCGTCGGGTGCGAGCGCTTCGACGCGCAGACCGTCGGCGAGGCGATTCACGCCCTGGCCGTGCACCGAATTCACCTGGATCGGTTCGGTGCCGACGATTCCCGCCAAGGCGCCGCCGGGGACGATGTCGACCGGGTGCGCCAACGCGTACTGCACTTCGGCGGGCGTACCTTTGGCGGCGCGGTGGTCGTTGCGGCCGGGCACGTCCTGCACCGCCTGGTAGAGGCTGCCGCCCAGCGCCACGTTGGTTTCCTGAAATCCACGGCAAATCGCGAACAGGGGGATGCCGCGCGCAAGAATTTTCGGAATCAGTGGCAGCGTCCAGTCGTCGCGCATCACATCGAGCGGCAATTCGGCGTTGTGCACCGCCTCACCGAAGTGGCTCGGGTGCACGTTGGACGGCGAACCGGTGAGGAATACGCCGTCGGCAGCGTCCAGAATGTCGTCGAAGTCAGCGGCGTCCAGCGAGGGAACGACGAACCCCTGGCAGCCTGCGAGCCGCACCGCGTCGAGGTACTTCCTGCCCGCAATGTGGAACGGATGGTCGCCGACCATCCGGTTGCACGCGGGGACGAGGACGAACGGTTTCACAGCATATCCCTCAAGCGATAGTAGGCCATCCCCGCAACGAGCGCCGGTGTGCGCAGCCAGCGCCCACCGGGAAACGTGCCTTGGCGGATTTTCGCAAAGACGTCGAAGCGCTGCGCGTCGCCGGCAATCGCCTCGGCGACCAAGCGCCCGGCGAGGCCGGTGAGCGCGACGCCGTGACCCGAAAATCCTTGCAGATAGTAGACGTTGGCCTGAGCCGCATGGCCGCGTTCGCCGGGAAGGCGGCCGAAGTCGGGCGCGCGCTTCATCGAGATGTCGACAAAGCCACCCCAGGTGTATTCGACCTCGATGTGATTCAACTGCGGAAACGTGTGCACCATGCGGCGCCGCATGCTTTGCGCCAGGTTCGTCGGCGTCGCGGTGCTGTAGCTGACGCGCCCGCCGTAGAGAAGTCTGGCGTCGAGCGTCGTGCGGAAGTAGTCGAGAACGAAGTTCGTGTCGCACACCGCAGAGCGCGACGGAATCAGCGTTGCTGCCAGGTCGCCGGGCAGCGGCTTCGACGCGACGATATACGTGCCCACGGGCATGATGCGCGGCGCAATGCGTGGTGCCAACCCGGGCGTGAGCCCGTCGAGATAGACGTTGCCGGCGAGCAGCACGTGGTCGGCGCGCACCGAACCCGTCGTGCAGCGCAGCCGAACCCGTGCGCCGGGTTCGATTCGCAGTACCGCGGAGTTTTCGTGAATGATCACCCCCAGGCTCGATGCGCCGCGCGCCAGACCCAGGCAATACTTGAGTGGATGCAAATGACCACCGCGCGGGTCGTGCACGCCGCTGTGAAAACGCGGGCTCGCGATCCAGCTGGGCAGCTCGGCGGGCGCGATCCATTGTGCGGCGTAGCCGTAGCGTTCGCCCATTTGCGCGTGCCACGCCTGCAATTCACGGCCCTTGCGCAGGCCCACGGCGAGCGACAAGTAGCCGGATTGCCAATCGCACTGAATGGCAAAGCGCGCACGCTGCTGCGCAATCATGTCGATGGCCTCGAGCGTCATGCCCCAGACCTGGCGCGATGCGTCCAGACCCAGTTGATCTTCGATGACCGACTGTTCGCAAGCCAGACCGGCGATCACCTGCCCGCCGTTGCGCCCCGACGCGCCCCAGCCGACTTCGCGCGCCTCGAGAACGATCACCGAAAAGCCGCGATCCGCCAGCTCGATCGCCGCGGACAGCCCGGCAAAGCCGCCGCCCACGACGGCGACGTCGCAATCGACGTCGCCCTGCAACTGCGGGAAGCTGCGCTCACGCGGCGCGGTGGCCGCGTAATACGAGTTCCGCGTCAGTTCCCTTTCGGCGCTCAGCAGCGACATGTCGGTATGCGCTAGGCAATCCTTTGTGAGGTTTCGCCGATGCTCGCGTGCGGCAAGCTCAGGCCAGCGTCTTCAGCACGCCCTTGAGCGTGTCGACGATGCGGTCGATGTGCGACTCTTCGATGATCAGCGGCGGCGAGAGCGCGATCGTGTCGCCCGTCGTGCGCACCATCAGCCCCTTGTCCCAGCACGCGACCATTGCGTCGAAGCCGCGTTTGCCGGGCGTCCCGGGAATGCCTTCGAGCTCGATCGCGCCCACCAGGCCGATGTTGCGAATGTCGATGACGTGGCGCGAACCCTTCAGCGAGTGCACTGCCGCCTCAAACGCCGGCGCCATCTTCGCGGCGCGCGTCAGCAACCCTTCGTCGGCATACGTTTCCAAAGTCGCGAGCGACGCTGCACACGCCAGCGGGTGCGCCGAGTAGGTGTAGCCGTGCGCGAACTCGGGCACGTGCTCCGGGCCGTTCATGAACACGTCTTGGATCTGCTGACCGGCGAACACGGCGCCCATAGGAACGCAACCGTTTGTGATGCCTTTGGCCGCGGTCAAGAGGTCAGGTGTGACGCCGAAGTGCGTCGCCGCGAAGGGTGAGCCCAGGCGCCCGAAGCCGGTGATGACTTCATCAAAAATCAGCAGGATGCCGTGCTTGTCGCAAATCGAGCGCAGGCGCTGCAGATAGCCTTTGGGCGGCACCAGCACGCCGGTGGAGCCGGCCATTGGCTCGACGATCACCGCGGCAATCGTCGACGCATCGTGCAGCGCGACCATGCGCTCCAGGTCGTCGGCGAGTTCCGCGCCGTGCTCGGGCACGCCCTTCGAGTAGGCGTTGCGTGCCAGGTCGTGGGTGTGGCGCAAGTGGTCGACGCCGCCGAGCATCGGCCCGAAGGTCTTGCGGTTCCCGACCATGCCGCCCACCGAGATGCCGCCGAAGTTCACGCCGTGATAGCCGCGCTCGCGGCCGATGAGGCGGGTGCGTGTGCCTTCGCCGCGGGCGCGGTGGTAGGCGATCGCCATCTTCAGCGCCGTGTCGGCGGCTTCGGAGCCCGAGTTGCAGAAGAAAACGCGGTTCAGCCCGGCGGGCGTGAGCTTGACGAGCTTGTCGGCGAGCTCGAACGACTTCGGGTTGGCGAAATTGAAGGGCGGCGCAAAGTCGAGTTCTGCCGCCTGCGCGGCAATCGCCTTGACGATCTTGGGTCGCGAGTGGCCCGCGTTGACGCACCACAGCCCAGCGACGCCGTCGAGAATTTCGCGGCCTTCGGGCGTCCAGTAGAACATTCCGGACGCCTTGGACACCATGCGTGGCGCGCGGCGGAACTGGCGGCTCGCGGTGAACGGCATCCAGAAAGCGTCGCTCGGGGGCGCGCTCTTTGTCGTGGAGGCGGTCTTGGATTCGGAGGTCTTGGCGTCGAGTACCTGGTTCATGGGGTTCTCCTTGAGTGGCGCGGCGCGCGCCCGGGTGGCACGCAGTCTAGTCAGGCGAGGGCGAAATGTGCTTGCGCAATCGCCAACGCTTGACCCCGCGAAACGCAATATCATGCCGAGCAATGGGCGACGAGCGCAATGTTATGCGAAGAACGACTGTCGAGGCGAAACTTGATGCGATCGACCGCGCCATCCTGAACCAGCTTCAGCTCGATGCGCGGCTCACCAATCTGGAACTCGCCGAGCGCATTCACCTCTCGCCTTCGGCGTGTTTGCGACGCGTCAAGGCGTTGGAGGACAGCGGCGTCGTCGAGCGTTACGTGGCGCTGGTGAACCCCACCGCGGTGGGGCAGCACGGCACGAGCTACACCATCGTCAACCTCGAAGGCACGAACAGCAAGGTGCTCGCCGCGTTCGAGCAGGCGGCGCGCGACCAGCCCGAGGTGTTGGACTGCTTTTACGTCGCCGGATCGAACGACTACCTGATCCGCTTTGCCTACCGCGACGCGCAAGACCTCGAGCGCTTTCACAGCGAAGTTCTGGCGCGCCTGCCGGGAGTGGCGCGCTCCAACTCGATGCTCGTGCTGCGCACCGTCAAGAAGACGACGGCGTTTGCGGTGTGAGTGGGGCGGTCGCCACCGCGGAAACGCGGTTCGTCGCGCAACGCCCGCTGAGGTAAGTCCAGACCAAGTTGGCCGCCGCGTTACTCGTCAGTTCAGCGTGGTCGTATGGTGGCGCGACTTCGACGCAATCCATTCCGACAAAGGGCAGGGCGGCGAGTTCTTCCAGCAACGTCAGCACCTGGTTCGTGCTCAGGCCCCCCGGCTCGGGCGTGCCGGTCCCCGGGGCGAAGGCTGGGTCCAGGCAGTCGATGTCCAGGCTCAGATAGACGGGCGGGTCGCCGCAGCGCGCGTGCTGCTCCCGAATTGCCGCGAGCACATCGGCCAGTTGCACCGGGCTTTCGCGGCCGCGCAGGTCGCGCGCCGTGAAGATCTGGCCACCACGGGTTCGCACGAAGTCTCGCGCCTCGCGCTGGCCTGCGGAGCGGATGCCGATCTGAGT
>JBEBHW010000319.1:0-4919 GCA_040081145.1 Burkholderiaceae bacterium | reverse complement strand
AGCTTGTTGTGCGGAACGACGTGCCCCTGAAGATGCAAAGCCCCTTCATAGGTGGGTGCGTATTCGCACCACACGCCGGCTGATCGCAGCGCGGCGAGCGGATCGGCATGGCGAGCATCGCTCGCCGCCGCCACTCGCGGCGCGGGCAAAGGGCTTCTCATGTCTCCTCGACTCTCTGGTTTTGGTTGTCGCCGCGCCGCACCCCTGCACAGCAGCCCGGCAGCCCGGCAGCGCGCAACGCCGGCAAATCGTAGCGGTGCGCAACGCCGGCGTCCAGCGGCGCATGGCGTCGGATCGCGACTGTTGCAATCGAAGCGCGTGCAGCTCGCGTCGAGCGTCGAGCCCACGCACTAGGGTCTTTACGGAGTGCTTCGATCGGTTTTTGAAAGACTCGAACGTTTCGCCGCGCGTCCAATCGTCGTTGCGGGCGTTGGCACAGCTTGAGGCGCGCACGCGCGGCCAAAGTCGACGAAGTGTCGAGACATCCAAACTGGAGACGAGATGAAGAAGATGTTCCTGCAAGTGTTCATCGCACCCGTGCTCGGCGCGGCGTTGCTCGCTGCGTGCGGCGGCGGCGATAGCGCAAGCCCCGACGCCGCCGGACCCACCAAGGTGGCGCTGTCCGGAGGTGACGGCGATCGACGTGGTAACGACGATGGCGACGACAACGATGACCGCGACGGGCGCAAAACCCGCTGCCGCGGCGACAACGACAGGCCCGAAACGGCGCTGCAGGGCCAGGTGCCCATCGCGCTGCGCCTCGCGCCGGGCGGCTTCAAGGGCTTCAGCTGCAACCTCGAACTCGTCGGTCTGGACAAGCGCACCGAAGGCGGCAACTGGTCTTCGGCGACTTACCAGGACCGTCATGGACGCTCGTGCCTGTATCACAGCACGGCGACACCTGGCGCTGCTGAGCGTTTCGCGGTAGCAAGCAAGCAGCCGGATTTCAAACGACTCAGGCCCGGCGTGCCGGTGATCGACATCTCCGATCGTTCCGACCTGAAGTACGTGCGTTCGCTGACTTCGCCGGCCATGATCGACAACTGGGAGTCGCTGCGCGTGCACCAGCGTCGCAAGATCCTGATTGGCGACAACGCCGGTGACGGCGGCAGCGCGGGCGGGCCGGAAGTCGACATCTACGATCTGTCGGGGGATTGCCGGGAACCGCAACTGATCTCGAGCACCGCGGTGGGCACCGGCACGGACGGCGGCATCAAGCCGGCCGGCGGGAACACCGGGCACGAAGGCAACATCTCGCCCGACGGCCTGACCTACTGGATCGGCGACATCGGCCGCGGCCACTACAACGCTGTGGACATCGCGAACCCGAAGAAGCCCAAGATGATCGCGACGTGGTCGGTCAGTGATCTCGGGTTGAACCCGGGTGAGGGAAGTATTCTTGTCCACGGTCTGTCGATGAGCAATGACGGCAATCGCGTCTACGCCACCGTGCTCGGTTTCCCGACTCCGAAAGACGTCGCCAATCCGGCAATCAAGAAGAATGGCTTCGTTGTGCTCGACACGTCCGAGGTTCAGCAGCGCAAGCCGAACGCGACGATCAAGCCGATCTCGACTGCGCTCTACAAAGACGGCTCGGTGGCGCAGCTGACGATTCCCGTCAAGATCGGTGGCAAGCCCTACGTCGTGATGGTTGACGAGGCCGGTGCGGGGGGTCTGTCGAATACCGCGAATGCGCAGCTGGCTTGCGATCTGGGATTGCTCGCATTCCCGGTCGCCCGGTTGTTCGACATTGCCGACGAGACCAAGCCCAAAGAAGTGGCCAAGGTGACGCTCGAGATGCACAAGACGGAAAACTGCGCCAAGGTGATCCCGGACATCGCGGGGCTGAATATCTTCACCTACGGCAGCCACTACTGCAGCGTCGACAACCGCGACAACGCCACCGCGCTCGCGTGCGGTTACTTCAACTCGGGCATCCGGGTATTCGACATTCGCAACGTGAACAAGATCCGCGAAATCGCCTACTTCAATCCCGCCGCGACGACAGCCAAGCCCGGCTCGAACCACGCCACATTCGGCCAGTGGCGTGCCGGCGGGCCGGACTGGTGCGCGTCGCGCCTGGACTTCGACTTCCGCAGGAAGCAGCTGATCACGATGTGCCAGGACACCGGGGCGATGGTGCTCAAATTTGGCCGCAACACCTGGCCGTTCGACGACAGCACGCCCTCGACGAACCAGAACTAGGCGTCGTCTCGGTAAATGGCGGGCCGCTCCTCCCGGAGCGGCACCGCGGGACAAGCGCGTGGCGCGCATTCCCGAAACTATTAATGTCGAAAAACCTATATTTGATCCAACTCAAGAAATGTACATTTCCCGGCGCCTCTTGAGGAATGTCCAATTGCGAGGAGACGAAAAATGAATTTTCGATGGAATGGAATCGACGCTCAACTTGCTGCACTGCTTTGCGCCGCGGCACTGGGAATTGCCGGTTGCGGCGGCAGCAGCAGCGATGCGCAACTGGCCGCTGCGGGAACGAAGCAAGCCCTTTCGGGCGGTGACGGCGATCGGCGTGGCGACGATGGTGATGATGACGATCGCGATCATCGCCGCGCGCGTTGTCGGGGCGACAACGACAGGCCAGAGACTGCGCTGCAAGGGCAGGTGCCCGCAGCAATGCGCACTTCAACGAACCCGTTCAAGGGCTTCAGCTGCAATCTCGAACTGGTGGGTCAGGACAAGGGCACCGAAGGGGGCAACTGGTCTTCGGCGACTTACCAGGATCGCCACGGGCACTCCTGCCTGTATCACGCAACGGCAACCCCCGCCGCAGCCGCTTCCGCCGTCCCCGGCATGACGCGCCAACACCCCGGCGTCCCGGTACTTGACATCACTAACCGTTCGCACCCGGTGCGCGTCGGATCGCTGGATACGCCCGCCATGCTCGATCCCTGGGAGTCGCTGCGGGTGCACCAGCGGCGCAAGATTCTGATCGCCGACAACGGTCAGAGCGGCGGAGGCGGTGCGGAGGTCGACATTTACGACTTGTCGGGCGATTGCCGGCAGCCACAGCAGCTCGCCAGCGTCAAAGTCGGCAGTGCCGCAGACGGCGCGCCGATCACGCCCGCGGTGATCGGCCACGAAGGCAATATCTCGCCAGACGGCTTGACCTACTACATCGGCGACATTCGCACCTCGCGCTACCACGCGGTGGACGTGACGAACACGAGCAAGCCCAAATTGCTCTCGACCTTCAACATGGGCACCTCGCCCGACGTGCCCGCCGGGACCCGGGTGCACGGCCTGTCGATCAGCAATGACGGGAATCGCGCCTACGTCGCGGCGATCGGCACGCCCCAAGCCGGCGAAGTCGCGAATCCGAACGCGATTGCCCGCAACGGCTTCGTCATCCTGGACACGTCCGAGGTTCAGCAGCGCAAGCCCAATGCAACGATCAAGTTCGTCTCCAAGGCGCTGTACAGGGACGGGTCGGTCGCGCAGCTCACGATCCCGGCGAAGATCGACGGCAAAGAATATCTGGTGCAGGTCGACGAGGCCGGTTCGGGTGGCATCTCCAACACCGCGAGCGCGCAGGCGGCGTGCGAAGCCGGCTTGCTGCCGTTCCCGGTCGCGCGAATCTACGACATCAGCGACGAAAAGAATCCCAAGGTCGTTTCCAAGATCACGCTGGAGACGCATGACATCAAGAACTGCGACAAGGTGATTCCCGACATCGCGGGCCTGAACATCTTCACCTACGGCAGCCACTACTGCAGCGTCGATAACCGCGACAACGCGACGGCATTGGCGTGCGGCTACTTCAATTCGGGGATTCGCGTCTTCGACATCCGCAACGTGAAGAAGATTCGCGAGATCGCGTACTACAACCCGGCTGCAGCAAGCAGGAAACCCGGTTCGAACCACGCCACCTTCGGCCAATGGCGCGAAGGCGGCCCGGACTGGTGCGCGTCGCGGATCGACTTCGACTACCGCAAAAAGCAGCTGATCACGATGTGCCAGGACAACGGCGCGATGATCCTGAAGTTCGGCAAGGGCACGTGGCCGTTTGAGGACAGCAGGCCTTCGACGAATCAGAACTAGTCTTTGCCCGTGCTGCCCCGCCGCCCGCCCGCGGCGCCGCAGCAGCGTGCATGAGGGTGTTGTGATTCTTCTCGCGCCGCCCATTGGGCGGCGCAATTTCGTGCTCTCATCCGCCTGAGGGCTCGAACATGTTGACTGACCTGAGCAAACGGCTGGCGCACCGACGCACCCGCGTGGGGCTGCTCGCCGTCGGGTTGCTGCTGCTGATTGCCGCGCTCGCCGGGGTATGGTGGGCGTCGCAGCGCAACGCCACCCCGGACATGGTGCGCCGCCTGGCCCAAGTCGCTGCGGCGCAGGGCACGTGGGACAACCCGTGGGACTTGCAGCCGCGCAAGATCGCGAGCCTTCAGCAGGACTTGGCGCGCGAGCGCGACGTGTTGCAGCGTTTGCTGCTGCAACGTGAGATCGCCGAGCAGTACCTCAACGGCGGTTCTCCCGAGCCCGCGATCGGCATGCTCGAATCGATGCTCGCCGAATACGCGAGCAAGATTTCGCCGCAAGACCTTGCCACCTTGAAAGGCGACGTCGCGTTCGCCTACTTTCGCATCGGCGAGCAGCAAAACTGCGCCGCCAATCCGAACGCCGACGTGTGCATCCTGCCGCTCGATCCGGGCGCCGTTCACAAACAAAAGCTCGGCGCCACCGAAGCCGCGCGGCGCTACGAGGCTCTGCTCGCCGACCCGGCGGTCGACGCCCAGAGCGTGCCGCTCTACCGCTGGCTGCTCAACATCGCGCACATGCAGCTCGGCCAGTACCCCGCTGGCGTGCCGAGCCGCTGGCGCATCGAGCCTGAGCGCTTCAAGTCCGAGCACGACGTGGGCCTGTTCAAGGACGTGGGCGCGCAACGCGGTGTCGCCGAA
>JBEBHW010000318.1:0-4921 GCA_040081145.1 Burkholderiaceae bacterium | reverse complement strand
GAAGGTCGGATCGTCGCGATGGCGGGCGATGGCATCAACGATGCGCCGGCGCTGGCGCGCGCCGATGTCGGCATCGCCATGGGCACGGGAACCGACGTGGCGATGAACAGCGCCCAGCTCACCCTCGTCAAGGGCGACCTGCGTGGCATCGCGACGGCACGCGCGCTGTCGGTCGCAACGGTGGCCAACATGAAGCAGAACCTGACCTTCGCCTTCTTCTACAACGCATTCGGCATTCCGCTCGCCGCCGGGCTGCTGTATCCGTTCACCGGGTGGCTGCTGACGCCGATGATCGCGGCGTTGGCGATGAGTCTCAGTTCGGCCTCGGTGATCGGTAACGCCTTGCGACTGCGGGGCGCTGCCATCGACGAGACCTGATTGGCGTGGAGGGGAAGCTCGCCGGCGCGGAGGTGCCCGCAATGTCCCTGGGTGTCGTCGGGGAGGACTGACCGACCGGTCTTGGGCTCTGTTGTATACGCCCGGTCATGGCCGTCAAGCACCTTCCAATCCACATCCTCAAAGCGGCCCCTGGGCGCTTGCGCATCGGGGCGCAGATCAAGCGCAATCACTTCCACACTCGGAAAGTACGTCCTGAAGCGGCTTGCGTCGCGCATCAGCAAGGGCCAGCCCTGCACGGCCGCCTGGGTGCCGATGAGGAAGTCGGGCAAGGCCTTGGGCCTTGCTGCCGCCGCAGCGCCGGTACTGCAGGTAGACCTTGGAAGACGGGGTTGATCGCCAGTTCATGAATCCTGGCCTGGGCACGCAATTGTTCGATCGACCATTGCGCCCACTGCGGATCGTCTTGCACCACGCCACGACCGCCCGAACCGGTAGAGTCACGCCATGTCGCTCTCCCCGCCCCCGGCGCTGCAAGGCATCAAAGTCCTCGAACTCGGCGCCCTCGTCGCCGGCCCTTACGCGAGCGCGCTGCTTGCGCAGTTCGGTGCCGAAGTCATCAAGGTCGAACCTCCGCAGGAAGGCGATCCGCTGCGCAAGTGGCGCAAGCTGCACGACGGCACATCGCTCTGGTGGTACACGCAAAGCCGCAACAAGAAGTCGCTGACGCTGGACCTGAAGCGCGACGAAGCTCGCGACATCGTGCGCCGGCTCGTCGCGCAGAGCGACATCGTGATCGAGAACTTCCGCCCCGGCACGCTGGAAAAGTGGGGCCTGGGCTGGGAGCAGCTCAGCGCCATCAACCCCAAGCTCGTGATGGTGCGCATCTCGGGCTACGGCCAGACGGGCCCGTACAGCCAGCGCCCGGGCTTTGCAGCGATTGCCGAATGCATGGGCGGCTTGCGCCACGTCACGGGCTTCCCGGATCGCCCGCCCGTGCGTGTGGGCGTGAGCCTGGGCGATACGCTCGGATCGCTCTACGGCGTGATCGGCGCCTTGCTCGCGATGCACCACGTCAAGGTGAACCGCGGTGTGGGCCAGTTCATCGACGTCGCGCTTTACGAGGCCGTGTTCGCCGTGATGGAAAGCCTGGTGCCCGAGTACGCCGAGTTCGGCTTCGTGCGCGAACGCTCGGGCGCAAGCCTGCCGGGAATCTCGCCGACGAACACGTACTTGTGCGGTGACGGCCACTACGTCGCGATCGCCGGCAATGGTGACGCCATCTTCAAGCGGCTCATGCACGCAATCGGCCGCGACGATCTTGGCGCCGACCCGGACCTCGCCCACAACGACGGCCGCGCCAAGCAGAACGATAGGCTGGACGCCGCGATTGCCGCGTGGACCGCGCAGCACACGCTGCCCGTAGTGCTTGCCGCGCTCGAAGCCGCCGATGTGCCGAGCGGCCGCATCTACACCGCGGCCGACATCGCCGCCGACCCGCACTACCATGCGCGCGACATGATCGAGCGCCATGCCTTGCCCGACGGGCAGCCGATCGATTTGCCAGGCATCGTTCCCAAACTCAGCGCGACGCCGGGGCAGACGCGCTGGGTCGGCCCAGAGCTCGGTGCGCACACTGAGGAAGTGCTCGCGACGATTGGCATCGACGCCGCTGGCGTGGCGCGCCTGCGCGCGATGGGTGTGGTGTAGTTCAGCGCTCCCTCAAGTCGCCATCGAATACGGCCCGCCACGCTCCAGCGCGCGCCGGTACGCCGGGCGCTGCTGAAAGCGCCGCACCCAGGCGTCCAGCGCCGGGTAGCTTGTGCGCAGGCCGCGCGCCGCTTCGCCCACAAAACTCATTTGCACGTCGGCGCCGCTGAACACGTTGCCCACGAGCCACTCGCGGCCCTGCAGCGCGCGATCCACATAACCCAGATGGTTGGCGAGTTCACTGTCGATGCGTGGTTTCAGTGGTGCGCCGGCGTCGCCCAGCCGCGACACGTAGAGCTTGAGGAGCAGCGGCAGCATCGCCGAGCCCTCGGCGTAGTGAAGCCACAGTTGATAGAGCTCGAAGTCGCTCGAATCCGCAGCGGGGCGCAAGGCGCGGCCGCCGTGGTGGCGCAGCAGGTAGTCGACGATCGCGCCGGATTCGATGAGCGTCATGCCGTTAACCTGCACCACCGGCGACTTGCCCAGGGGGTGCACCGCCGTCAACTCCGGCGGCGCCAGGCGCGTCGTCGGATGGCGCTGGTAGTGGCGGACCTCATAGTCCAGGCCCAGCTCTTCGAGCAGCCAGAGGATGCGCTGCGAGCGCGACTCGTTGAGGTGGTGGACGACGATCATTGAAACTCCGCCGGGCAATTTAAAGGCCCGGCCAAGCGTCGGCCGGGGAGCGAATCAGGCGTCGCTGTCCTTGCCGTGACACGACTTGTAGCCGCCCTCGCCAGCTGGCGCTGCCCGGGTCACCTCGGGTGTGCTTTGGGGCTTGCCGGCACTGCGCTCAGTGGACGGCGAGTTGAGGGTGTTCTTCAATTGCGTCGAGCCCTGCCACGTGGGCTTGGCTTTCGCCGACGCGTTGGCGGTGCTGCTCGGCTTGGTGGCTGCGGCCGTGTTCGGTTTGTCTTGTGCGGCACTCGCCGTGGAGGCGACGATGAGCGCGAAAGCGGCCGGAACAGTCAGTACGGACAAGAATTTCATGAACGGACTCCTTGGGCACGAGGGGATGACTCTACTCCCAATTCCGGCGATCCAGAAGCGCCAACTGACGGGCCGAGCAGCACCCGTCTCGCTGCATCTTGCATCAGCTGTTGCGCCCCAAGGTTCGTCCGAACAGGCTGAACAGCCGCTCGTAGTGCCGCTCCGAGGCGGCGCGGTTGTAGATGCCGGCGCGTTGCGGGAACACGAAGCCGTGCTCGACCCCGGGGTACCACTCGACGCGGTGCTTTGTTCCCGCGGATTGCAGCGCGGATTGCAGCATCTGGATGTCGGCGGGCGAGGCCCACTTGTCAGTCTCGGCACATCCGAAATAGCTTTCGCAGCGAATCTTGCTCACGACGCGGTGCGGCGAGTGAGCCGCATCGCTGGTCTGGATGACGCCGTGGATCGAAGCGATGCAGCGCAGCCGTTCCGGAAACGCCGCAGCCGCCCACATCACGAATGGCCCGCTCATGCAGTAGCCCACCGCGCCGATTCGGGTGGCGTCGCACTGCGGCTGCGCGTCAACGTACTGCAGCATCGCGCGCGTATCGCACCGCGTGGTCGCGACGTTCAGCGAATTCATGAAGCCGAACATCTCCGCCATCGCCGGTTCGGTGCGCTCTTTGAGGTAGAAGTCGCGCGAGCGCCGGTAGTAGAGGTTCGGCAGCACGACGCAGTAGCCCACTGCGGCGATGCGCCGCGCCATGTCGTGCAGCTCTTCGCGCTTGCCCGGCGCGTCCATGTAGAACAGCACAACGGGGAACGGGCCGCCTTCTTCCGGGTGCACGACGAAGCTGTTCATCGCGCCGTCGGCGGTGGCAATGTCGAGATGGTGTTCGATCATGATCGCTGCGCCCCTCAGATCGGCATGCGCGCTGCAGCGGACGAGTCGAGCGCGCCCTCGCCGCGCGCAAGCGCCGCGTCGAACATCGCTGCCACGCCGGGCATGACGAACAGGTCCACACCACCGCGCTGCGCTTCTTCGATCATGAGGCGAACGTCTTTGCGCGCCATCGCGACTTCGAAGAGCGGCGACGTGAACTCGCCCGCTTCGATTCGCGCCGCGCGCGCCGGCAACGACTGGCCCGGGTTGAAATGCTTGAACAGCGAAAACGCCTCCGCCGTAGGGATGCCCACCGCGTGCGCGAGGCGGTTCACGTCGCCGAGCACGCCCAGAATGCCGATCAGCGTGAGGTTGCCGAGCAGCTTGAATGCGGCGGCGCGCTCGGGCGCTTCGCCCATGTAGATCACGTTGCCGGTCATTTTTTGCAGCGCCGGCAGCAGCGTGTCGTGACGAGATTTTTCGCCCGAGACGAGCATCAGCCCGGTGCCCTCAGCCGCGTTGTTCGGCCCCATGAAAACGGGCGCGTGCACGAAGCTGCAGCGCCGCGAATTCCAGCGCGCCACGCGTTCCGCGGTGGGCGTGACGGCAGTCGTCGTGTGGTCGACGATCCACGTGCCTTTGGCAATCTTAGGTACGAGCGGCTCGAGCACGGCGTCGACCGACGCATCGTCGGACAGCGACAAGTGGATGCGCTCCGCACCGACGAGCGCCGCCGCCGGGTCGGCACACGCCCGCGCGCCGTGCGCTTCGAGCGCGCGCGCCTTGGCCGGGCTGCGGTTCCAGACGTTGACTTCGTAGCCGTTGGCGCGCATGCGGCGCACAAAGCCCGTGCCCATCAGGCCGGTGCCGAAAAAGGCGATCTTCATCGTCGAGTTCCTTGGGTTGCGGGTGCGCCACGATACAGGGTCTGCGACGCTCGCGTCGGCGCGGCCACGCCAAGGGCCCGGCGCGCGCCCATCGGCCGACAATCGGGAGCAGCATGCCCGCACGTCAGCCGCCCCAGCGCCACCACGTCTACGTCGTCGAGTTGTCGGACCGCGTCTG
>JBEBHW010000317.1:0-4925 GCA_040081145.1 Burkholderiaceae bacterium | reverse complement strand
ATGCTGCACATCCCCGACTGGCTGGCGATCGACCTGCCGGAGCACGAGCGTTCGGTGCAGAAAAATTCAGGTATGCGCTCGGCGATCATGCTGCCGCTGCTGCGCGAGAGCGAAGCGATCGGCGTGCTCGTCGTCGGCCGCACCGAGCCGGGGACATACAGCGACGATCAGATTGCGCTGCTGCGCTCCTTTGCCGACCAGGCGGTGATCGCGATCGAGAACGTGCGCCTGTTCAACGAGACTAAGGAAGCGCTCGAGACGCAGACCGCCACTGCCGACATCCTGAAGGTGATCAGCGAATCACCGACTGACGTGCAGCCGGTGTTCGACGTCATCGCGGAACGGGCAAAGCTGCTGTGCAACGCGATCGTCAGCGGAGTGACGCGCTTCGACGGCGAGTGGGTGCACCTGGTGGCGTACAAGGGCGTCTCGGCCGAGGCCGACGAAGCGATGCACACCGCCTTCCCGATGCGGCCAGACGCGCAGTCGATCACCGCACGCGCGATCCGCGACCGGGCGCCGGCGCAGATCCACGACGTGATGCTCGACGCTGACTACGGGCCGAAGGCGGCGGCGGCGCGTGCCGGCTACCGCAGCAATCTGGCGGTGCCCTTGCTCAAGGACGGGCAGGTGGTCGGCTCGATCGCGGTGTGCCGCGCCGAGGCAGGCGCGTTCCCGGACACGCAGGTCAAGCTGCTGCAGACCTTCGCCGACCAGGCGGTGATCGCGATCGAGAACGTGCGCCTGTTCAATGAAACCAAAGAGGCGCTGCAGCAACAGACCGCGAGCGCCGAAGTGCTGCAGGTCATCAGCAACTCGATGGCCGACGCGAATCCGGTGTTCGAACGCATCCTCGCCAGCACCGAGGAGCTGTTCGATGTCGACATCATGGGCGTCTACCTCGTCGGCGACGACGGCATGGTGCATCAAGCTGCGATGCGCGGCATGTACGTCGACCGGCTCAAGCCACTGTTCCCCGTCGCGTTCGCCGGCTCGGCGACGCAAGCGGCCATCGCACACGGGCATGTCGTCTGCTACCCCGACGTTCTGCACGGGCCCGACACGCCGCCGGTGCTGCGCAGCCTGGCGCAGGGCCTGGGCGAGAACTACGCGCTGGCGCAAGCGCCGATGATGTGGGAGGGCCGCGGCATCGGCGCGTTGAACGTGGCGCGCGTCGACATGCGGCCGTTCACGAAGAAGGAGTCGGATCTGCTCGAGACCTTCGCCCGGCAGGCGGTGATCGCGATCCAGAACGCGCGGCTGTTCAACGAGACCCGGCAGTCGCTCGAGAGACAGACCGCCACTGCCGAGATTCTGAAGGTCATCGCCAGCTCGCCCGATAACGTGCAGCCGGTGTTCGACGCCATCGCGCGCAGCTCGAACCGGCTGCTCGGCGGCTACTCGACGATGGTCGCGCGCATCTTCGACGCGGCGCTGCACATGGTGGCGTTCACGCCCACCACGCCCGAGGGCGACGAAGCATTGAAGCGCTCGTTCCCGCTTGCGCTCGCCACTTACCCGTTCGGCGGTGCGATCCTGCGCGGCGAGGTCGTGCACATCACCGACACCGAGCAGCTGCCGGCCGAGATGCAACGCACGCGCGACCTGGCGCGCGCCCGCGGCTACCGCAGCATGCTGTTCTGCCCGCTGCTGCGCGACCGCGAGCCGATCGGCATGATCAGCGTCACGCGGCGCGAGCCCGGAACGTTCGCGCCGCACCAGGTGGAGTTGCTGCAGACCTTCGCCGACCAGGCGGTGATCGCGATCGAGAATGTGCGGCTGTTCAATGAGACGAAGGAGGCACTGGAGCAGCAGAAGGCGACGTCCGAAGTGCTGGAGGTGATCAGCAACTCGGTGGCCGACGCGAAGCCGGTATTCGACAAGATTCTCGACAGTTGTCAGCGCCTGATCGAGTGCACCGATCTTTGTGTCATGACGGTCGACGCGCACACGGTCGTGCACCTGGGGGCGGTGCGCGGTGAACATGGTCAGCGCTTCGTGCAGTACCGGCCCAGCCCGGTCGAGCAAACCGTCATCGCGCACGCGTTGCAGCAGGGCCATGCGATGCACTACGCGGACGCGTTGCAAGGTGCTGGCGTGCCCGAGGTCGTGCGGCGCTTGGCGGCTAAGCTGGGCAGCACCTTCTCCGTCGTCATCGCGCCGATGATCTGGCAGGGCCGCGGCGTCGGAGCCCTGTTCATCTCTCGTTTCAGGCCGGGTCAGCCTCCCGGGTTCACGGCCAAGGAAATCTCGCTCATCGAGACCTTTGCCGACCAGGCGGTGATCGCGGTCCAGAACGCCGGGCTCTTCGAGCAGGCCCAGGAGGCGCGCCAGCAGGCTGAAGCGGCACGCGCGCAAGCCGAATCCGCCAACGAAGCGAAGAGCGCGTTCCTCGCCACGATGAGCCACGAAATCCGCACGCCGATGAACGCAGTCATCGGCATGAGCGGGCTGTTGCTCGACACACCGCTGAACGACGAGCAGCGCGACTTCGCCGGAACGATCCGCGACAGCGGCGACGCGCTGCTCACCATCATCAACGACATCCTGGATTTTTCGAAGATCGAAGCCGGGCGCATGGACATTGAGGCGCATGCGTTCGATCTGCGCGAATGCGTCGAGTCGGCGCTGGACCTCATCGGCAGCCGTGTCGCCGAGAAACACCTCGACCTCGCCTACGTTTTCGAAGGCGACGTTGCGCCGGCCATTCTGGGCGACGTGACGCGCCTGCGCCAGGTGCTGCTCAACCTGCTCAGCAACGCCGTCAAGTTCACCGACAAGGGCGAAGTGGTGCTCACGGTTCGGCCTGAGAAAGGCGAGTCCGGTGACTTGCTGCACTTCACTGTGCGCGATACCGGAATCGGACTGTCTGAAGAAGGCAAGAGCCGCCTGTTCCAGAAATTCAGCCAGGCCGACAGCGGCACGACCCGCAAATACGGCGGCACGGGCCTCGGCCTGGCGATCAGCAAATTGCTCGCCGAACTCATGGGCGGCACGATGTGGGCGGACAGCGCCGGTGCCGGGCAAGGCAGCACCTTCCACTTCACGATCAGGGCCACGGCCACCGCTCTGTCCGAAGGGACTCGGCGAGATTTCATCGGCGAGCAGCCCGCGCTCAAAGGCAAGCGCATTCTGGTGGTGGATGACAACGCGACGAATCGCAAGATCCTCGCGCTGCAAACCGCCAAGTGGGGCATGGTCGCGCAAGACACCGAGGCGCCCGAGCAGGCGCTGCAGATGCTGGGCACAAGCAGCTTTGATCTGGCCATCATCGACATGCACATGCCCGGCATGGACGGCGCCACGCTGGCGGGCCGGATCCGCGAGCAGGGCCACCAGTTGCCGCTCGTGCTGTTCAGCTCGCTGGGCCGCAAGGAAACAAGCGCCAGCCAGTTTGCCGCGACGCTGGCCAAGCCGCTGCGCCAGAGCCAGCTGTTCGATACCCTCGTGACCCTGCTCGTCAGCGACGCACCCAAGGCCGCAACGCAAACCGCCAAGCCGCGCATGGACGCGGGCATGGCCACCAGCCACCCGCTGCGCATCCTGCTCGCCGAAGACAACGCCGTGAACCAGAAGCTCGCGCTGCGCCTGCTGCAGCAGATGGGTTACCGGGCGGATGTGGCGAGCAATGGCATCGAGGCCATCGAATGCGTACAGCGCCAGCCCTACGACGTGGTGCTGATGGACGTGCAGATGCCCGAGATGGACGGGCTCGAAGCTTCACGCCGCATCACGGCAAAGTGGCCGGCGAGTGAGCGGCCAAAGATCATCGCGATGACCGCCAACGCGATGCAGGGGGATCGCGAGGCCTGCCTTGCTGCGGGAATGGACGACTATGTAACCAAGCCGATCCGGGTGGATGCGTTGGTGCAGGCGTTGTTGAGCGCAGCGCCTCGGGGTAATGCCTGAACGCGACCCAAGCTGGTCGTTCGGGTCAGGCTCGAGGCGTACCGCGCGCCACGTGCCACACCTGAAGAACTTGAACTTCGCTGCCTCGTACGCGGTACGTCACAAGATAGTTCTTGTGCACCACGAGTTCGCGCGTGTCCTGGTACGCGCCCGTTCGCCCCAACAGCGGGAACCGGCTCAAGCTGTCGACTTTCGCGCGCACTCCCGCGGCGAACTTGGTCGCTGCAAGCGGTTTGTCGGCGGCGATGCGATCGGCAATGCGCTCCAGATCGGCCAACGCTCGACGAGACCAGCAGACCTTCACCGCCTGCGCCGCGCGGCGGCCTTCTTCACGGGCGTGCGGGTGGGCGTGCGGCTGGGTGTGTTTGGGCTGTACTTCGCGAAAGTAGCCTGCACCTGCGCATCAGTGGCGAATTCGCCTTGCTCGGCGGCAAGCACAGCTTGTTTGAGATCGTCGATCTGGGGAATGCGCCAGGCGAGGTATTCGGTCAAGGCCTCCATCGCCACATAGCTCTTGGTGCGGCCGGTGAGCCGGGCATAGGTGGTCATTTGATCCTTGAGATCGTTCGGAAGCCGCACGCTGACCTGTGAATCTTTCAAGGCGCTTGACACGCTGGAACCCCTCGGAAGTGCACCCTTCAGTGCATTGTGTTGCAGTGTAGTGCAGTGCGCGACACGCGGCGAGGCACGGTCACCGGTTCAACTGTCAAGCCTCAATTGCGCTCCAGATTGACCGCATTCGCGGTCTTCTTCCAGATGTCGAGCTGGTCCTTGAGGAAGGCGGCCAGCTCCTGCGGTGTCGACGCCTGCACTTCGAAGGCGATGCGGTCGAGTGTGGCTTTCACTTCCCCGTTGGCGGCTACGGCGCGCATCTCGCGGCCGATGCGCTCGACCACGTCCTGCGGCAATCCGGCAGGCCCGAACAGGCCGGCCCAGGGCGAGATGGTGAGGCCGCGCAGCCCGGCCTCGGTGGCGGTGGGCGCGTCGGGCGCGAGCGGGCTGCGGCTGGGCAGGAG
>JBEBHW010000007.1:0-20556 GCA_040081145.1 Burkholderiaceae bacterium | reverse complement strand
CGCGGCTGTTGTTCGCGTTCACGCCACCGTAGGTGCCTGGCGGCACGACGGCGGTATTCAGGAACGAGAAGGTCCAGCGCGCGTCGCGATTCACGATTCTGCCGGTGGCGGGAACCGTCGTGCTCGTCGTCGCGCCGTCGGCGAGTGCCGGGGCGGCGAGCGCGGTGCCGCTCGTGAGCACCGACGGCGTGGTGCTGATCAGGCCGAACGACAAGGTGTCGCCCGCGCCGTTGCCCAGCGCGCCGACCGTCGTCGAGGTCAAGGTGACGTCGCCGTTGTTGCCCAGCACCCGGGCCGTGACGCTGCCGTTACCCAGATCCCCTGAGGCGGCGGTCGCGGCGATGACGCTGCCGTCGCCGACGTTGGCTGCCGGAACGACGAAGTCGATCAGGTTGATATTGGGGTTGGTGGCGAGCGGAGTTCCCGTACCGACTTGCAGAAACAAGACTTTTGGAATCGTCACCCGAAAATCGAGTCGCGCGCTGGCGCTCAGCGCGCCCGCGCCGTTTTGCACCGTCGACTCGGCGTGCGTTGTCATGCTCGCGCTCATTGCGGCCAGTGCCACGGCAGCGCTGATGGCACGAATCGAAAACTTGGTCATCGCGTATTTCCTCTGGGTTTGAAGTGACTGCGCCCGGCGTCAAAGTGCTCCAGACGGCGGGCGCGATTATGAAGCGCCTGTGTTGACCCTGGCGACAAGGTGCCCTCCGGTTGCAACTTCTTGCACTTGCGCGATCGTGCGATCTGGCCCGCGTTCGGCCTTCTGTTCCAGCGATCGGGCTTCAGCGTGCCGTCAAGCCGGCCGATACTCACTTCAAGGTGGGCGCGTGGTGCGCTCACCGGATGACAAAGGCACACCCGTGCGAAAGCCGGGGTCGCAAAGCCACCGGTCTACGGTCCGCAAGGATCACGATAGCGGGGTTGCCATTCCAGGGCGGCTGCCGGGCAGCGCGCCCGACGGCGCCCGTGCGCGGTGTTCAGCAGCGATTCCAGCCCAGTGCGGCGTGCGCCTCGGGGGCCAGCCGGATGGATCGCACACCTTATTGCCGTACTGTGGCGTTGCCGCCGCCGCGAAGATCCCGCCTGAAACCGTGCGCCGCCGCGGTGATGCTGCTGTTCGGCTTCTTGCCCGCAGGTCGCACCGACTCTTCGCTGAAAACGGCAGGTGCCGGCCCGGTGAGCGCGAGCGCGCACCTCGACTTTCGCATCACGATCCTGCCGTCTCTCGGCCTGTCGATGCACTCGCATGGCCTGCGCGTGCAGGGCAGCGGCACCCCGCTGACGCTGCAAAGCAATGCAGGCCTCGCATGGGACGGCCGCGCACCGATGCGCAGCGTCGCGTTGCGCCCGCAACGTCAAGTGATCGACACGTCGATACCCGCCGGCGAGTTCCACAGCGCCGGGTTGGTCACGATCGCCGCGCCCTGAGCGAAATTTCAAGCCGTGGGTGCGCTCGCCCGAATCAAGGCGAATCCGCCGCATCGGGCGCTGCGCCACCGCACAGCGCCTCGATCTGCGCGGCGCTGAACCCGGCTTCGCGAAGCACTTCTTCCGTATGTTCTCCGCTGCGCGGGGCCGGCCGGGGCGGCACCGGCACGCTGCGATCGAAGCGCGGCGCGGCGGCGGGTTGCACCACGCCGTCGACGTGAATGAACGCGCCGCGCGCCTTCGCGTGGGCGTGCAAAGGCGCTTCGGCCATCGACAGCACCGGCGCAAAACACGCGTCGCTGCCCTCCAGCAGCGCGCACCATGCGTCGCGCGTGCGCGTGGCGAAGATCTGCGCGAGCGCGGTGCGCATCTCGGGCCAAAGGCTGCGCTTGTTCTGCGCCTTCGCAAAGCGCTCGGGCAGGCCGATGCGCGCTGCGAGTTCAGCAAAGAACTTCGGCTCGATTGCGCCGACGGCGACGTACTTGCCATCCGCGGTGGCGTAGGTGTCGTAGTACGGGGCGCCGCCGTCGAGCAGGTTCTCGCCGCGCGCCTCGCCCCAATTTCCCGCCGCCGCAAGACCGTAAAACATCGACGCCAGCGACGCCGCGCCGTCGACCATCGCCGCGTCGACCACCTGGCCGCGCCCCGACGTCTTGCGCTCGTGCAGCGCAGCGAGCACACCCAGCGCCAGATAGAGCGCGCCGCCGCCGAAGTCGCCCACGAGGTTGAGCGGCGGCACGGGCTTGCCGCCGCGCGGGCCGATGGCGTGCAGCGCGCCGGTCAGGGCGATGTAGTTCAAGTCGTGGCCTGCCGCTTGTGCGAGCGGGCCGGTCTGGCCGAAGCCGGTCATGCGGCCGTAAATGAGCGCCGGGTTCAGGGCCTGGCAGGCCTGCGGCCCGAGGCCGAGGCGCTCCGCGACGCCGGGACGAAAGCCCTCGAGCAGCACGTCGGCGCGTGCGATCAGGCGCAGCGCCGCGTCGCGCGCCGCAGCGCTTTTCAAGTCGAGCGCGACGGAGCGGCGATTTCGCGAATTCACGGCAAAGCGCCGGTCCATCGCCAGGCCCAGGCCGCTCGGTTCGCGCCGGTCGATGCGCACCACGTCGGCGCCCAGGTCGCCGAGCAGCATGGCGCACATCGGCACCGGGCCGATGGCTTCGAGTTCGATGATGCGCAGTCCGTGCAGCGGGCCCATGGGATTCCTTCGATTCGTCAGTCAATGAATGGTCGCTGCGCGCGAAGCCGACGGCTTGGCGGGTCGCGCTCAGCGCCCGCCCAAGCCCATCGCCCGGCTGATCACTTCCTTCATGATCTCGTTCGTGCCGCCGTAAATTCGCTGTACGCGTGCGTCGACAAATGCGCGGGCGATCGGGAACTCCCACATGTAGCCGTAGCCGCCGAAGAGTTGCAGGCACTGGTCGATGACTTTGTTCTCCAGGTCGCTGACCCAGTACTTCGCCATCGACGCGGTGGCCGTGTTGAGCTTGTTCTCCATCAAGAGCGTCAAACACTTGTCGACGAATACCTGCGCGACCTGCACTTCGGTCTGCATCTCGGCAAGCTTGAAGCGCGTGTTCTGGTAGTTCGCCACCGCCTGGCCGAACACCTTGCGCTCTTTCACGTACGCGATGGTCCAGTCGATCGCGGCCTGCGCCTTGGCGACGGCGCCGATGGCGATTTGCATGCGCTCCCACGGCAGCTGTTCCATGAGACTGATGAAGCCGCGGTTCTCGGGGCCGAGCAGGTTCTCGAGCGGCACGCGCACGTCGTTGAAAAACAGCTCGGCCGTGTCCTGCGCCTTCAGGCCGATTTTTTTCAGGCGTTTTCCCGTCTCGAAGCCCGGCATGCCGCGCTCCACGAGCAGCAGGCTCGTTCCTTTCGCGCCGGCGGCCGGGTCGGTTTTGGCGACGACGATCACCAGGTCCGCGTGCCAGCCGTTCGTGATGAAGGTCTTCGAGCCGTTCAGCAGGTAATGCTCGCCTAACGCGTCCACCTTGCGCAGGGCGGTGCTCTTCACGCCTTGCAGGTCCGAGCCGGCGGCGGGCTCGCTCATGGCGATCGCGCCGATCGTCGCGCCGCTCGCGAGCATGGGCAAATACTTGCGCTTCTGCGCTTCGCTGCCGTAGTGCAGGACGTAGGGCGCGACGATTTCGCTGTGCAAGCCAAAGCCGATGCCGCTGAAGCCTGCGCGACTCAGCTCTTCCATCTGCACGACGGAATAGATCTTGTCCGCGCCGCTGCCGCCGTAAGCCTCGGGCATCGTCATGCACAAAAAACCGTTCGCACCGGCCTTGCGCCAGACCTCGCGGTCCACATAACCCTGCTCTTCCCAGTCGGCATGGAAGGGCGCGATCTCCTTGTCCATGAAACGCCGGAAACTGTCGCGAAACGCCTCGTGTTCGGCGCTGAAGAGAGTTCGTTCGATCATGAGGAATCGGTGCAAGGCAGCTGTGCCTCATTATGGCGAGCGCGCCGATTCTTGCCCGGGTGGCACTCCTATACTGGAGGCGCAGTGACGACCCCTCAGCCGCAGGAGCCCCAGCATGACCGAAGCATTCATCTACGACGCAATCCGCACGCCACGCGGCAAGGGCAAGAAAGACGGCAGCCTGCACGAGGTGAAACCGGTGAACCTGCTGGCCGGCGTGCTGAGTGAATTGCAACGCCGTAACTACTTCGACACCGCGCAGATCGACGACGTCGTGATGGGCGTCGTCTCGCCCATCGGCGAGCAGGGCTCGGTGATCGCCAAGGTCGCTGCGCTGCGCGCCGGCTGGGACTGGCGCTGTTCGGGCGTGCAGATCAACCGCTTTTGCGCCTCCGGCCTGGAGGCGGTGAACTTGGCCGCGCAAAAGGTGCGTTCGGGCTGGGAGGACCTGGTCGTCGCCGGCGGCGTGGAGAGCATGAGCCGGGTGCCCATCGGTTCGGACGGCGGCGCCTGGGCGCAAGACCCGGAGACGAACTCGGCCACCTCGTTCGTGCCGCAAGGCATAGGCGCGGACCTGATCGCGACGATCGACCGCTTCGCGCGCGAAGACGTCGACGCCTTCGCGATGGAGTCGCAAAAGCGCGCGGCGAAGGCGCGCGAGGGCGGCTTCTTCGCCGGCTCGGTGGTGCCGGTGAAAGACTTCCTCGACCAGACCATCCTCGACTTCGACGAATTCATCAAACCGCACACCACGCTCGCCGGCCTGGGATCGCTCAAGCCCGCGTTCGAGCAAATGGGCGCGATGGGTTTCGACGCGGTGGCGCTCTCGCGTTACCCGCAAGTCGAGCGGATATTTCATGTGCACCACGCCGGCAATTCATCGGGCATCGTCGACGGCGCGGCGGCGATGTTGATCGGCTCCGAGGCCGCCGGCAAGACCCACGGCTTCAAGCCGCGCGCGCGCATCGTTGCCGCGGCGCTCTCGGGCGACGACCCGACGATCATGCTCACCGGCCCGATGCCCGCCGCGCGCAAGGCGCTGGCCAAAGCGGGATTGAAGATTGAAGACATCGACCTGTTCGAAGTCAACGAAGCCTTCGCCGCCGTACCGATGCGCTTCATGAAGGAGATGAACGTGCCGCACGAGAAAGTGAACGTGAACGGCGGCGCGATCGCCATGGGGCACCCGCTCGGCGCCACCGGCGCGATGATCCTGAACACGCTGGTGGATGAGCTGCACCGGCGCAAGCTGCGCTACGGGCTGGCGACGCTGTGCGTGGGCGGCGGCATGGGCATCGCCACGATCGTCGAGCGGATCTGAGGCCATGCAGACGATCCGTTATGAGATTGAGGCCGGCGTCGCGACGCTGACGCTCGACGCGCCCGGCGAGCCCGTGAATACGATGAGCGAGCAGTGGCAGGCCGACCTGACGCAGGCGGTGGCCAAGGTGCTTGCCGACAAGGAGCGCATTCACGGCATCGTGCTCGCCTCCGCCAAGAGCACTTTCTTCGCCGGCGCCGACCTGAAAGGCGTGATGCGCCTGAAGCGCAGCGACGCGGCGCGCATGTACGTCGGCGTCGAAGTGATGAAGAAGAACCTGCGCACGCTGGAAACGCTGGGCAAGCCGGTCGTGACCTGCCTGAACGGCGTGGCCCTGGGCGGCGGCTGGGAGCTGGCGCTGGTGGGGCACCACCGCATCGCGGTGAACGACCCGAAGGTCCAGTTCGGCACGCCCGAGGTGACGCTGGGGCTGATCCCCGGCGCGTCGGGCATCACGAAGATGACGCGGCTGCTCGGGCTGCTCGCGGCGCAGCCGTATCTTGTCGAGGGCAAGTTGTTCGGGCCGAAAGAAGCGCTCGAGATCGGCGTGGTGCACGAGTTGGTGGCCGACGCGAGCCAGCTGCGACCCGCGGCACTCGCCTGGATCGAGGCGCACAAAGGCGACCCTGCCGCCGCGGTGCACCCCTGGGATGCGAAGGACTACCGCATGCCCGGCGGCACGGCAAGCAACCCGAAACTCGCGCCGCTGCTCGCTGCTGCGCCGGCGATGCTGCGCAAGCAGACGCGCGGCATGTACCCGGCCCCGGAAGCCGCGCTGGCGTGCATGGTCGAAGGTTCGCTCGTCGACTACGAGACCGCGCTGCGCGTGGAAAGCCGCCACCTCGCCAAGCTCGCCGTCGGGCCCAACGCGAAGGCGATGATCAACACCTTCTTCTTCAACCTGAACGCGATCAAGAGCGGCCAGTCGCGCCCGGGCAAGACGCCGCGCTACAAGCCCGCGCGGGTGGGACTTCTCGGCGCCGGAATGATGGGTGCGGGCATCGCCTTCGCGCAGGCCAGCCGCGGCATCGCGACGGTGCTGAAAGACGTGTCACAGGAACGCGCCAAACTCGGCAAGGCGTACAGCAGCAAGGTCACGCAGCCGCGCGTCGAGAAGGGCCGCATGAGCGCGGCCGAACAAGCTGCGCTGCTGGCGCGCATCACGCCCACCGACAAGGCGGCCGACTTGCAGGGCTGCGACCTGATCATCGAAGCCGTGTTCGAAAACCGCGAACTCAAGGCGAAGGTGACAAAGGAGGCCGAACCGATGCTTGCACCGGGCGGCTTCTTCGCCTCCAACACCTCGACGCTGCCGATCAGCGGCCTGGCTCAATCGAGTGCCAAACCCGAGAAGTTCATCGGCATCCACTTCTTCAGCCCGGTCGACAGGATGCAGCTCGTGGAAATCATCCGCGGCAAGGCCACCGACGATGAGACCGTCGCGCGCGCGTTCGACTATGTGCAGGCGCTGGGCAAGATCCCGATCGTCGTGAACGACTCGCGCGGCTTCTTCACGAGCCGGGTCTTCGGCACCTTCGTCATGGAGGGCGCGGCAATGCTCGGCGAAGGCATTCCGGCGCCGGTGATCGAACACGGCGGCATGCAGATCGGCATGCCGGTCGGGCCGCTCGCGGTGATGGACGAGACCTCACTCGCCCTGAGCGTGCACGTGCTCGACCAGACGCGCGCCGACCTGCAAGCCGAAGGCAAGGCCTACGTCGCCAAGCCCGGCGAGCTGCTCGTCGAGCGAATGGTCAAGGAACTCCGGCGCGGCGGGCGCGCCGCGGGTGGTGGTTTCTACGACTACCCGTCGGGCGGCAAGAAACACCTGTGGAGCCAACTCCAGCCGCTGTTTGAAAAAGCCGCCCCGGCCAGCGGCTGGGACATCAACACGGTGAAAGAACGGCTGCTCTATCGACAGTCGGCGGAAACCGCGCGCTGCCTCAGCGAGAACGTATTGACGAGTGTGGCCGACGCCAACGTCGGCTCGATTTTCGGCATCGGCTTCCCGGCGTGGACGGGAGGCGCGATGCAGTTCATCTACGGCATGGGAATCGAAGCGTTCGAGAAGCGCTGCGCGCAGCTGGCCGCGAAATACGGCGACGGCTTTGCGCTGAGCGATGCGGTCAAAGAGTCGATTCGCAAGTTCGAGCCGCGCTGGTGACGCATCGATCGCGCTGCCGGTAGAACGGCGGCGCGCAGTCCTGGCCAACTCCGGAGGTTGTTATGGGCACACGCCCCTTGCAGAAGTATCTGGGCAGCTGCCACTGCGGGGCGGTGCGCTTCGAGATCGAAACCGACTTCCCGGAATTGACGCAATGCGACTGCTCGATCTGCCGCCGCAAGAACGCGTTGATGGTCAAGGTGCACGAAAGCAAGTTCACCCTGCTCGCTGGCGCGCAAGCGCTGACCGAGTACCAGTTCCACACGCGCACCGCACGGCACTTCTTCTGCAAGATCTGCGGCATCTATCCTTTTCACCGCAAGCGCGTCACGCCCGACAACCTCGGCATCAACGTGCATTGCCTGCACGACTTTGACGCCGCGGGGATTCCGCTTCGCCAGGCTGTGGGCGCGGCAATGCCCTGAAGCGGCGGCGCGAGCGCGCCGCAGCGTTCAGCGGCGCATCAGCTGGCCGAGCAGATCGGCGACGTTGCCCAGGCCGCCTTGCGGCATCCGGCCCTGCGGCGTCAGCTTGTCCACCACGTCGGGAAGCATTTTCGAGATCTGCGAGGCGGCGTCACCGGCCGGCAGGCCCAGTTGTTTGGCCAGGTGGGCGACAGTGTCGGGGCCGAAGATGTTGTGCACCTGGTCGGCCGAAATCGGCAGGTTCTGGCCGTGGCCGATCCACGAACCAACGACGTCGCCCAAACCGCTTTGCTGCGCCTTGCCCAGAATCGCCGCGAGGCCGCCGCCCTGCGCGTCACTGCCCAGCATGCCGACGACGGCGTTGAGCAGCGCCGCATTGCCGCCGCCTTGGCCCGCGCCGCCCAACATCCCCACGACTGAATCGAGCAAACCCATGGCAACCTCCTCTGGTGAGTGACGATGCCACCATTTTGAGTGGGCATCCGTCGCGGTGCAAGTTGAGCCCGCCAAGACCAGGGTCATTGAGCGCAAGCGCGCGACACGCCACGCCGGCAATGCCTGCCGCAAACACGGTGCGCGTCGGCCGGAACGGCGCGCGCTTCAGGCCTGCGCCTGGGCGCGCGCAAAGTAACCCGGCAACAGCCCGGTAGGCAACTGCACGTGCGGATGCGTGCACAGCGCGCCGAGGGTGACGGCGCCGCTCAAGCGGTGCATGTCGTAGTGGCAGACGATGGTGACCTTCGGGTAGCGCTGCAGCAAGTCATTGAGCCGCATCTCGTATTCGTCCATGTCTTCCACCCCCGGCGCGCCGGAGAGTCGCCAGGTCATTTCGCCGGACACCAGCATCGCCTCATGGCCCGCAGCGCGACGGTCCAGGATCGCGCCTTCGACGAAGTCGATCATGCGCTCGGGCGCGAAGCTGCCGGTGCGCAAGTACGCTTCCGACGGAACGAGCAGACGCAACAAGCCGTCGGCGATCATGCGCTTCGGGTCCAGCCCTTCGCCCCGCAGGCGCGCCAGCACATCGGCGCGCGAGTTCTCTTCGTGGATGTAGACGATCGCCTGCTTCTGCGTCGCGTGCTCGAGCACGTAGGGGCGGAACAGTTGCCACAACTCGTCGCGGTCGCGAAAGTGCAGGCACACATGGCGCGGCACGCCGGCAAGCGCTGCGGCGCGCAGCGCTTGCAGCGGGTCGACGGACGGCAGCGTCGCCGCCTCCAGCATCGGCGTGGTGCTGGGTGTGTTCGGGTCGAGAAACCGGTCAAGGTCTTCGCGGCGAAAGCGCCGTTCGCGCCTTGCGCCGACGCGCACGCACGCCAGCGTTTCGAGGCGCGTCCAGCGCCGCAATGAACTCTTGCTGACGCTGAGGTAGCGCGCCGCTTCGTCGATGGTGAGGAGACCGGTCGGTTTCATTCGTTGCTGAAAAGATTTGTTCTGCGCTTCCCGCATTGTCCATGACGCGCCGCACCAAAAATTCGGCGCACCACCGAGATCGGGGTTTACCCACAATACCCGACAAATCGCTTGACGTCGAGACGGGCAATACATAACACTGGATAAGTTAGCTCAACACGCAACGCGTGATGACTATCGTCTCCTGAAGAAGTCTGGCCAATATCAGTTAACTCGCGCTTGCGCCCATGACGCGCTGCGCCCATCGAGGAGTTCACGCATGAAGATCGGCAACCAGGAAATCACCATCCCGACCAGCATGGTCGGCAACTACCCCAACCCCCGCTGGTGGGACGCGAACTTCGCGCGTCACTTCACCGGTGACCAGCAGCCGCCCGATTCGATGTGGCAAGAGGCGCTTGACGATGCGATGTCGGCAATCGTCGCCGACCAGGAAGCCGCAGGCCTGGACATCATCACCGACGGCCGCTTGCACGGCGACAACTACGCCGACCAGGCGGTCTACTACTACCTGAAGCGCCTGGGCTACGACTTGAAAGGCGGGCACCTCGGCTTCCCGATCTACAGCCGGCTGCACGCAGGCACCATCACGCAGAAGATCAAGCGCCACGGCGCGATCATGGTCGAGCAGGCGAAGGCGCTGCGCCGCGCGACGAAGAAGCCGATCAAGGTGCAGTACACCGGCATCCAGGTGCTCGCGCAGTGCACGAACGATTTGTTCTACAAGACGAGCCGCGAGCGCGCGCTCGACATCGCCGCGGCGATCAATGAAGACTTGAAGGAGATCGAGGCGATCGGCGCCGAATTCATCCAGATCGATGAATTCACGTGGCCGTATTTCTTCGAAGACTATGCGATCGAGGCCTTCAACGCGGCAGTTGCGGGAATCAACAAGTCCAAGATCATCGTCCACGTCTGCTGGGGCAACTGGGGCGGCACGCCGGCCTACTTCCCTGACGAGACGGCGAAGTCGGGCGAAATCTTCGATCTGACCAAGCGCAAGGGCGACGCACCCGCCGCGACCGCGACGATCATCCCGAAGGCGTATGAGGCGAAGATCAGCGTGCTCAACCTCGAGAACTGCGGGCGCCGCTCCGACGATTTGTCGGGTCTGGAAGTCATCAAGAAGCACCCGCTGCCGGCGAATGTCGACTTCTGGGCTGGCGTGATCGACGTGAAGAGCACGATCACGGAAACCGCCGATCAAGTCGCCGGGCGCATCCGCAAGCTGCTCGAATACATCCCGGCGAACCGCCTGGGTGTGACGACCGATTGCGGCCTGATCCTGCTGCAGCGCTATATCGCCAAAGACAAGCTGCACGCGATGGTCGAAGGCGCGAAGCTGGTTCGTGCGTCGTTGAAGTAATCGGGCTGCCCGCAGCACGCGCCTGGCGCGTGCCTGCGGGCGTTCTGCTGTCATGCCCGTCCTCGTTGTGAACTGCCCCGACTGCGGTCACGAGTTCCGCAGTCTCGTCCTGGCCGGCACGCGCGCTCCGGAGCAATGGGCGTGTTCGCAGTGCGGCGGCGCCAACGCCGCAGTCAAGAACGACGCGCCGCCCGCCGAACATCCGTGGGAGCGTCCGCCGCAAAAAGGGCACGGCTACGGCTGCCTGTGCTGCGGATAGGCGCCCGGGACCCAGGCGGCCGCAAAATCACAAGGCGCGCGCAGCGCCGACACGCGCCGATTTTTTTCTCCAGGGAGTGACATGAACCAAGTCATCGAAGACATCCGCGACGATCACCTGACGATCGGCGCCTGGTCCAACCGCATCGACGAGCTGCTCGAGACGCCCGTCGGCGGCCCGGCACTGTTCAACATCGACCCGAACGATACGCGCGAATACGACGCGATTTTTCTCGGCGGAGGCGCAAGCGGCCGCTTCGGCTCAGCCTACCTGCGCGCGATGGGCGGGCGCCAGTTGATCATCGAAGCCTGGCCCTTCCTCGGCGGGTCGTGCCCGCACAACGCGTGTGTGCCGCACCATGTGTTCTCCGAGTGCGCTGCGCAATTGATGCTTGAGCGCACCTTCTCCGGGCGCCTGTGGTTCCAGGACATGACGGGCAAGGTGACGTCGATCAAGGACGTCGTCGACATGTTCCGCAAGGGCCGCGTCGGGCCCCACGCGATCATGAATTTCCAGAGCAAGGAGCAGCTCGACCTCGAATACGTGCTGAACGCGCCGGGAACAATCATCGACGCGCACACGGTCGAGGTGGCCGGCCGGCGTTTCCGCGCGAAAAACCTCGTGCTCGGCCTGGGTGCACGCCCACAGAAGCTCACCTGCCCGGGTGCGGACCTGAAAGGTGTGTACGACTACGTGAACCTCGTCGAAGAACTCAACTACGAACCCGGCAACACGGTGCTCGTGATCGGCGGCTCCAAGACCGCCGTCGAATACGGTTGCTTCTTCAACGCGACGGGCCGGCGCACCGTGATGGCGGTGCGCAGCCAGCTGTTGAAAGTGATCAACGACAACGAGACGCGCGGCTACACGATCGACCGCATGAAAGACCAGGGAATGGAGATCTGGGAGGGCTCGGTCCTGGAGCGCCTGGAAGGTGATGCGAACGGCAAAGTCTGCGCGGCTTACGTGCGTACGCCGAGTGGCCTGGAGCGCATCGCGACCGACTTCGTCTTCTGCGGTCTGGGCGAAACGCCGAACTCGGAGATGGCGGCCAAGGTGCTCGACGTCAAAGTCGGCGCAAAAAACGAAGTCATCGTCAACGGCCAGTTGCAGACGTCGGTGCCCAATGTCTATGCAATCGGCGACCTGATCGGTGCGCCGATGGAAATGTTCAAGGCGCGCAAGGCCGGCTGTTATGCGGCACGCCACATCATGGGCGAAAAGATCGACTACTCGCCCAAGGAATGGCCCGACTTCCTGCACACCCACTACGAGGTCAGCTGGATGGGACTCAGCGAAGAAGAAGCCAGAGCGAAATACAAAGAGGTCATCATCATCAAGATGCCGCCCGACACGCCCGACGGCCTGAACGTCGGCCTGCCGGCGAGCGACCGGACGATGCTTTACGCGTTCATGGAGCCCAAGATGTCGGGGTTTCAAAAGCTCATCATCGATGGCGAGTCGCGCCGCGTCGTCGGTGCGCAGCACGTCGGCTACGGTGCGAAGGACTCGTTCCAGTATCTGTTCCAACTGATGAAGCAGGGGCTGACGATCGACCAGCTCGGCGACTTCGACGAGCTCTTCCTCAACCCCACGCACTTCATTCAGTTGTCGCGCCTGCGCGCCGGGCACCGCAAGCTGCGCGATCTGTGAGCGCCGGCGCATGAGTCGCAGCGTCATCGTCACCGGGGCCGCGTCGGGAATCGGCCGCGCGATCGCGACGCGTTTCCTGAACGAGGGCGAGCGCGTCGCGGCGTTCGACGTCGACGCTGCCGCGCTCGAAGTAGCGCGCAGCGAATCGTGGCCGCAAGCGGGTGAGCGCTTCTTCGCCATTGCCGGCGACGTGTCGAATTCGGCGGACTCAGCGCGTGCCGTCGCCGCCACACGCGAACGTTTTGGCCGCATCGACGTGCTCGTGAACAACGCCGGAATCACCGGCGGGCCGAAAGCGACCAAGCTGCACGAGACGTCAGTCGACGATTTCGACCGCGTCTGGGGCGTCAACACCCGCGGCGTGTTCCTGATGTGCCACGCGACGATTCCGCATTTCCTCGACCAGGGGGAAGGAACGATCGTGAACATCGCGTCGGTTGCGGGTTACGTCGCCTTCCCCGGGCGCGCCGCCTACACCGTCACCAAAGGCGCTGTGGTGATGCTGACGCGTTCTATCGCGGTCGACTACGCCGCCGCGGGAATCCGCTGCAACGCGGTCTGCCCCGGAATGATTGATACGCCGATGACGCATTGGCGCCTCGAACAGCCCGAGCTTCGCGCCCAGGTCAACGCACGAATCCCGCAAGGCGACGTCGGCCGCGTCGACGACGTCGCAAACGCGGTGTGGTTCCTGAGCGGGGCCGAGGCGCGCTATCTGAACGGCTCGTCGCTCGTCGTCGACGGCGGTTATTCCTCCATCTGAACCATCAACCTTCAACAGGAAACTCTCATGCCACGTCAACTCGAAGGCCGCAAAGTCATCATCACCGGCGGCGCCGCAGGAATTGGCTTGTCGACAGCGCGTGCGTTGGTGCGCGAAGGTGCGGCAGTCGCGCTGCTCGACCTGGACGGCAACGCCGCGCAAGCATCGGCCAAGTCGCTCGCGGCGGGCGGCGCAAAAGCTTTCGGCGTCGCTTGCGACGTCACCGACGCAACGAGCGTCGAGCGCGCCGTCAAAGCCGCGCGCGAAGCGCTGGGGTCCATCGACGGCCTGTTCAACAACGCGGGAATCGCCGACTTCGGCAGCGTGCACAACAGCACGCCGGAAAGCTGGCAGCGCATCTGGGCGGTGAACGTGACAGGCACGTTTCTCGCCTCGCGCGCCGTGCTGCCCGAAATGATGGCAGCCACGCGTGGCGCGATCGTCAACGTCGGCTCCGTCGCAGGGCTCGTCGGCATCCCGACAATGGCGGCGTACTGCGCAGCGAAAGGCGCGATCGTCAACCTGACGCGCCAGATGGGCGCCGAGTACGCGAAGTTCGGGATTCGCGTGAACTGCGTTTGCCCTGGCACCGTGGGAGAGACGGCGATGGGCCGGCAATTGCTCGGCAGCGACACGAGCGAAGAAGCGATGGCCAAGCGCCTTGCGAAATACCCTCTCGGGCGCTTCGGCAAACCCGAAGAACTCGCCGAAGCGGTGACCTTTCTGATGTCCGACACGGCGAGTTTTTGTGTCGGATCGATTTTTGCGGTTGACGGAGGCATGACGGCCATATGAGTGCGGCCTT
Source organism: Burkholderiaceae bacterium (assembly GCA_040081145.1). Taxonomy (GTDB): domain Bacteria; phylum Pseudomonadota; class Gammaproteobacteria; order Burkholderiales; family Burkholderiaceae_C; genus JAEMQF01. The sequence goes on along the minus strand of JBEBHW010000007.1, from coordinate 6,534 downwards.
CGCCGCGTCGGACAAGCGGACAGACCTCGAAACGCTTGCCACGCACGTGAAAGACGGCGACCTGCTCGCCGTCGGCGGCGGCCTGTCGTCGCGCGAGCCGATGGCGATCCTGCGCGCGCTGGTACGCGCCGGGCGGAAGAACTTGGGAGTCGTCGGCTCGGCGCACGGCATCGACATCGACATGCTTTGCGGCGCCGGCATGGTCGGCAAATCGCTGGAAAGTTATGTCGGCTTCGAGCAGGACTTCGGCATGGCGCCGAACTACCGTCGCGCTTGCGAGTCGGGCGCGGTCGAAGTGGCGGACACGTGCTGCTACACCGTCGTCCAGCAATTGCGCGCCGCAGTCTACGGCGTGCCTTTCCTGCCGGTGCGCTCGATCCGCGGCACCGACTTCGCGAAGCTGCACCCCGAATACAAGTTGATGACCTGCCCATTCACGGGCGACGAACTGCTGCTCGTTCCGGCGCTCAAGCCCGACGTGGCGATCATTCACGCGCAGTACGGCGACGCGCACGGCAACCTGCGGATCGTTGGCCCGCCGGTGGCCGACATCCTGTCGGCGCGCGCGGCTGGAAAAGTCATCGCGAGTGTCGAGCGCATCGTCTCGAACGACGAGTTGCAATCGCTCGGCGGCGCGAACATCCCCTACTTCTACGTCGCCGCATTGGCCGAGGTTGCGATGGGCGCGCACCCGACGGCGTGCTATCCGTTCTACGCCTACGACCGCGCGCACACCGCGGCCTACTACGCCGCGGCCAGTGCGAGTGCCGAGAAGTTTCGCGCCGAATACCTCGAGCCCTTCGTCTACGGCTGCACGACGCACGCGCGGTACCTGGAGCGCATCGGCGGCGCGGCGACGCGCACCCGCATCGAGGGCTGGAGCGGCGGCGACGCAGCGTGGATGACGATGTACGAAGGAGCCGCCGCGTGACGATCACGAGCTGCACCCTCGGCGAAGCGATGATCTACAACCTGGCGCGCAGCGTCAGGAATGCGACGCTCGCGTTTCACGGCTACGGCTCGCCGCTTGTGCAGCTCGCGCTGCACCTGGCCAAGCGCACCCATGCGCCGGAGCTGGTATTCGTCGCCGGCGCGACCTACGGCCTGAACCCGAATCCGCCCTTCCTCACGCCCACATCGAACGACTGGGTGATGGACCGCGGCGCGGAGTGTTCGCTGGACATCGAAGAACTCTTCGATCTCGCCGCATCGGGCCGCATGGACCGCATGTTCCTCTCGGGCCTGCAGATCGACGCTTACGGCAACGCCAACGTCACGCGACTGGGCAGCGACGAAAAGCTGACGGTCAAGCTGCCCGGTGGCGGCGGCGGCTGCAACCTGTCGTGCGACGTCGGCAACTTCACGCTCTGGACGACAGCGCACCGCAGCCCGCCGGGCAAGGGCGGCCGACGCTTGCTGCGCCTCGTCGACAAGTGCGATTTCGTCACGAGCCTGGGCCATCGCGCGCCCGACGGCCGCACCCGCAAGGCACTGGGCCATCGCGGCGGCGGGCCTGACTGCCTGGTCACGGAACTCGGCGTGTTCGACTTCGACGCCGAGGGGCACTTGCGACTTTGCAGCGTCTACCCCGATGTCGACGTGGACGAAGTTGCCGCGAACACCGGCTTCGAATTGCGCGTGTCCAGCCCCCTGGGCGTCGCGCCGCTGCCCGACGCAGAGTCGATTGCACTGATCCGCAAGCTCGACCCAATGGGCGTGCACCTCAAAGAGCTGCGCCGGGCCGACCATGAGCGGCGTTTTCCGCTGGCGCGCCACTGAGGGCCTGAGCACCGTGTTGAAAGTCAAGCGTTTCAGATCAAGTTTGGGCGGGCTGAGCCGGCGATGACAACGCCCGCACTCAACTTTCGCGGTCAGCGCAACGTCGTCCCGCTGCCCTACCGCCAGGTCAGCGTGCAGCCCTACGACGGCGCGATGACGCGAGACGCGATTCATGCGCACCTGCTTGGTCGCGAGGCGTATCGCCGAACCAATTTCATCGTTCTGCACCGCGGCGATGTGGCGCACAGCGAACTCGCTGTCGTCGCGATTCAACGCGTCAGCGACGTGCCGCTGTTTTCCGCGATCACCGCCGTCGAGGTGCTGGGGCTGCCCGACACCTGCGTCTACGCGAAGGACGAGAGCGTCGACTGCGCGAACCGCTCGGCGCTCGCCTCGCTCGCGCACCGCGTGGGCGTCGGCGCGGACCGCACGCTCGTGGTGGGCGGCCTGTACGACCACATCAACATCATCCATCACCCCGATCCGCTGGTGCTGCGCATCGTCGAAGTCGCGCCGCCCGAACCGCCGAAGTTGTACGATCTGGTGCGCCACGTCTTGACTTACGCCGACTTGCCGGCGATTCGCGTCGAGCTGGAGCGCATCGAAATCGCCGACCTCGCGCGTCAGCATCCGTCGCCGGAGTATCTTGTGCCGTGCCGCTCGGGTGGCCTGGACAAGCTCGGCGGCCACGTCAGCTTTCTCGACGAACGCCCCGAGAAGCGCCGCGACTGGGTGCTCGTGGGCTGCGAGCGCAGCCTGCAGTTTCACCGCCACTATTACGGCGACGAGCCGCCCCGCGTCGAGATGTGCCCGCGCATCATCGCTGGCGCACGCACCGAGCCGACGATGGTGAAGTGCTGCCTGCTCGAATTCGACATCGAACGCCAAGGCCAGGTGATGACGGTGCCGTGGGGCACCGATTTGGCGATGGTGGAGCGCGCGCTCAAGCAACTCGTCGGCGAAGGCAGCGCGAATGCTTGACAGCCATTGGCGCGACATCGCCGTCATCAAAGAGCTGCGCGGCCAGCGCACCGCGGCGCCGCGAACCAGCGGCATGACGATGATCATCGACACGGGACTCGGCGTCTCGGCCACCGCCGACATCCTCGAAGTCGCGGGCGACTACATCGACTTGTGGAAGCTCAGCTTCGGCACGTCGATCTTCGTGCGGCCGGCGGTGCTGGAACGCAAGCTGGAACTCATCAAGTCGCGCAATATCCTGGTGTGCCCAGGCGGCACGCTTTTCGAGGCGGCGATCCTGCAACAGCACGCCCGCGTCTACACGACGCGCGCCGTCGACGTGGGCTTCACGGCGATCGAAATCTCCGACGGCACGATCGAACTCGCGGCGTTCCGGCGCAAACGCGTCATCGACGCGGCGCTGGAGGCCGGCCTGGTCGTGATCACCGAGGTCGGCAAAAAAGACCCGAACGCGCAGCCGCCGCTGACCAAACTCGCCGAGCAGGCGCTGCGCGACATGGAGTGGGGCGCGCGCTGGGTGATTGTGGAAGGCCGCGAGTCGGGCACCGGCGTGGGAGTCTTCGACGACGAAGGTTGTGTTGACGCGCAGGGCCTGGAAACCTTCGCGCGAATCCTCGGCGACAAGGTCGATCGCCTCATCTGGGAAGCGCCGCTGAAACACCAGCAGACCGCGTTGATCGAGCGCTTCGGCGTCAACGTGGGCCTGGGCAACGTCGACCCCGAACGCGTGCTCGCGCTCGAAGCGCTGCGCATGGGGCTGCGCTTCGAGACGCTCAAGCCGCTCGCCGACAAGTTGCGCCGCACGGGGCAGTGGGCGTCGGATCAGATCGAGGCCGTCGTCATCGGTGACGCGATCGACGGCCGGCGCAGCCTGTCGCAGCGCCCGCACGCGGCGGCTGACGTGGCGACGCTGAAGGCGCGGGATGGGGAGCGCTGAGCACCCGGCCGGCAACCGCACCGGCGCAGAACAGCACACGGCGCGCGCGCTCGAAGTCGGCGGACGCCTCGCGTCGTCGCCTGCTGCCGAGTTGGTCGCTCAGGCGTTTGCCGAGGAGTTGCGCCACCAGGCGGCGCTCGCGCAGGCGATCGGCCCGGTCGACCTCGCTTATGTGCTCGCGCTCGTCGAAGCCGGCACGGTGCCGCCGGCTGCCGGCCGCGCCCTGCTCGCGGCGCTGCTGGAACTGCACGACGACCCCAGCGCGCTGCAGCTCGACCCCGCCCTGGGCGACCTGTACACGAACCGCGAGGCGTGGCTGTCGGCACGCACGCCGGCCGCCGATTGGCTGGGCGCCGGGCGCGCGCGGCGCGAGGCGATCACGACGGCGTTTCACCTTGTCGTGTGCGAGCGCGTGCGTGCGTTCGTGCGCTCGTTCGCGGCACTGGCCACCGAACTCGTCAGGCTCGTGCAGGCGCACCGAGACGCGCTGATCGCCGATTACACCTACCTGCAAGCCGGCCAGCCGACGACATTCGGCCACTACTTGCTCGGCTTCGTCGACCCGGTGTTGCGCGATCTGCAGCGGGCGCGCGGCTTTCATGAACGCTTCAATCGCTGCCCCGCGGGTTGCGGCAGCACGAACGGCTCACGGCTGGCGCCCGACCGCGAGCGCCTGGCCGGTCTGCTCGGGTTCAGCGGTCTCGTCGCTCACGCGCGCGACGCGATGTGGCAGGCCGACGGCCCGATCGAAGGCATGGCGCTGGTGGTGGCCGCACTCGTCAATCTGGACCGATTGGCGGAGGACTTGATGGTTTTCAACAGCATCGAGTTCGGCGTGATCGAACTCGGCGACGCCCAGGCGCGCGCGAGCAAGATCATGCCGCAGAAGAAGAACCCGTACGCGCTGGCCTACATCCGCTCGGCGGCGAACCAGGCGATCGGCCTGCAGGCGGCGCTCGCTGCGTCGGGGCGCACGCCCACCGGCCAGATGGACAACCGCCTGCTCGCCTATGGTGAGCTGCCGCGCGCGCTGAACCTGGCGGCCGGCGCCGCCGAGTTGATGCGTGCGACGCTTGCCGGCCTGACCCTGCACCACGCCGACGCGGCGCGCACCCTGGAGCGCAGCTTCGTGCTCGCGACCGATCTGGCGGACGCGCTCGTGCTCGACGCCGGCCTGGACCATCGCAGTGCGCACCGTGTCGTCGGGCGCCTGTCGCGCACCCTGCACGAAGAACAACGCGCAGCCGTGTCGCTGACGCCGCAGGACGTGGCACGCGCCGCGCAGGCGGTGCTCGGGCAGGGCCTGAACATCGACGCGGCCGCCTTGAGCCAGGCGCTCGACCCGCGCGCCGCAGTCGCCGCGCGCCGCGGCCCGGGCGGTGCCGGACAAACCCCGATGAGCGCGATGTTGGCGTCGCACCAGCAACAAATCGCGGCAGGCGCAGCGTGGGTCGAAGCCACGGATGCGCACGCCGCGCAGGCGCGCGAGCGTTTGTTCGCCGCGGCACGGCGGGTTGCGGGGGGCGCCTGATGTCAGCCGCATCGATGATCGACTCGGCCGTGTTCGGTGGCCTGTGGAGTCACAGCGAAATCAAGGCGCTTTTCGATGAGACCGCGCGCACGAAATCCTGGCTCGACATCATGGCCGTGCTCGCAGAAGTGCAAGGTGAATTCGAATTGATCCCCGCAGCTGCCGCAGCCGCCATCGCCGCGTGTTGCCGCGGCCTCGATGTGAACGCGACGCTGCTCGACGAAGTGCGCCGCGGGCGCGAACAAAGCGGGCACTCGACGCAGGGGCTGATCCGCATGGTCCAGGAGCGCCTCGCGCCGGATCACGCGCAGTGGGTCTACACCGGCGCGACGGTGCAAGACGTGACCGACACCTGGCTCATGCTCGTGTTGCGCCAGGCGCGGGGGATCGTGCAGCGTGAACTCGAAGGCATCGACGCTTCGCTGGCAAGCCTCGCGCAGTGCCATCAAAACACCGTGATGGCCGGGCGTACCCATGGCCAGCAGGGCTTGCCCATCACCTTCGGCTTCAAGGCGGCGGGCTGGCTCGCCGAAGTTCGCCGGCACAGGCGGCGCCTGGTCGAGATCGCGCCGCGCATGGACACGGCGCAACTGTGCGGCGGCGTGGGCAGTGCGGCGTCGCTCGGGGGCCGAGGCCTGGAGGTGCAGCGCCGCTTTGCGGAGCATCTCGGCTTGCACGCACCGGCAATCTCCTGGACGGCGAGTCGCGACATGCTCGCCGAATGGTGCGCGCTGCTCACGCTGATCACGGGAACGGCAGACCGCATCGGCCACGAAGTGCTGAACTTGCAACGCGGCGAAATCGGCGAAGTGCGCGAAGGCTTCGTTGCCGGCACGGTGGGCAGCATCACGATGCCGCACAAGCGCAATCCGGAAATCGGCGAACACTTGGGCACGCTCGCGCGCCTCACCAGGCACTTGAGCGCCGCAGTGCAAGAAGGCCTGGTGCACGACCACGAGCGCGACGGCCGCGCCTGGAAGACCGAGTGGCACGCGATCCCCGAAGCGACGATGCTCGCCGGGCGCGCGATCCAGTTGCTCGGCGAGATGGTCGCGAGCCTGGAAATCGACGCGACGCGCATGCGCACGAACCTCGAGGCGAGCGGCGGCGCAGTGTTGTCGGAAGCGTTCCTGCTCGCGCTGGCGCCGCGCCTGGGCCGCGACGCTGCGCACCGCCTCATGTACGAGCTCGCGATTGCCGCGCGCCAGCGCGGCCAGACGCTCATCGACGCGGTGCGCGCCGACGCGCAAATCGCGGCGACGCTGAGTGCGCGCGAGATCGACGCGCTGCTCGACTTCGCCAACCA